>CAYXPB010000183.1:0-10584 GCA_964466645.1 uncultured Acetivibrio sp.
TTTTTATTTATTTGAAAAGCTTTTTGACCAATTTATTTTTTGGAATCACCTTAATCACAATAATTTATAAATAATTATAGTAATTATTTTAGGTTGTAAAAAACTTTCAAAATGTTAAAATTGTAATATCTTTAAAAACATTTTTAGGAGGACAAATGAATAATCTGAGATATATAAAAGATTTAATATATAAATACAGATTTAAGTACTTAATTGGTGTAATATCATTAATTATAGTGGATGCGCTTCAATTATTTTTACCCATAGTTTTAGGGAATATTACTAACAGTCTTAAAGCGGGTACCTTGACTAGACAACAATTAAACGTATTTGCAATACTCTTGGTATGTATTGCAATTGGAATTGCACTTTTTCGGTTTATTTGGAGATACAAGGTGTATGGCGTTTCGAAAATACTTGAAGCTGCTATAAGAGCGAGATTCTATGGTCATATTCAGAAACTGTCGGTCAATTATTTTAACAACCACAAAACAGGTGATTTGATGGCCCATGCAACTAATGATATAAACAATGTTAGTGTTGCTTTGGGACAAGGAGTTGCTTTAGGTCTTGACAGTGCTTTAATTCCCATAGCAGCAATAATAATGATGTTTATAACTTGCGGAATTAAGTTAACCTTTTTTTCCTTGATTCCTTTAGTAATCTTGGGCGGAATCATGTGGTTGTTTGTAGTCTTAATGGAAAAACGTGTACAAAAAATGCAGGAATCCTTTTCTTTAATTACTGAGAATGCTCGTGAGAATTTCTCTGGGATAAGGGTTGTAAAAGCCTTCACACAAGAGCAAAAGGAAATAATTAAATTTGAAAAATCAAATATGATAAATAGGCAAATGAATTTGAAGTTTGTCAGATTAATGAGCCTAATGTTTCCATTAGTCATGACCGTTTCAGCCTTCTCTTTTGCTATAGCCCTCTGGCTTGGTGGAATTGAGGTAATAAATGGGGAGATAACCCTAGGGGCTTTTGTAGCTTTTAACAGTTTTCTGGGGATGTTGATTTGGCCGATAGCAGCATTGGGCTGGACAATGAATATGTTTCAAAGAGGTATTGTATCTCTTAAGAGAATAAATACAATAATGGATGAAAAGCCAGAGATAATTGACAGTTCTAAAACTATTGATATAGATGGAATAAAAGGTAAAATTGAATTTAGAAATTTAAATTTTACTTACCCCGGAAGTCAAAAACCGGTATTGAAAGATATAAGTATAGCGCTTGATAATGGTAAGACCCTTGCAATTGTGGGACCAACGGGTTGTGGTAAGACTACTCTTATTAATCTAATTCAGAGGCTTTATGAGGTTGATAGTGGTACTTTACTAATCGATGGTTATGCTATTGATACAGTGCCGGTTTCAAAGCTCAGGAGCAATATAGGGTATGTCCCGCAGGATACCTTCCTTTTCTCCTCTACAATAAAAGAAAATATTGATTTCTTCCTTGGAGAAAGTATGGAAAATATCGAAAAGGTTTCTAAACTTTCAAAGGTATATGAAGATATTAACGAATTTCCAAATAAGTTTGATACGGTTGTGGGAGAACGCGGTATTACACTCTCAGGAGGGCAAAAACAGAGGATTGCCATTGCCAGAGCGATTTTAAGAGAACCTGCCATATTGATTTTGGACGATAGTTTGTCAGCGGTTGACACACATACCGAGGAGGAAATTCTAAGGGGTCTTAAAGAACTTATGAAAAATAGAACGAGTATTATTATCTCCCATAGAATTTCTACAATAAAGGATGCCGATGAAATTATTGTTCTTGAGGATGGACAAATTATTGAGCGGGGCACACATGAGAGTTTGCTCAAAGGACAGGGTAACTACTACAACCTGTATCAAAAACAGCTTCTTGCCCAGAAGTTAGAGGAGGAATAGATATGGCTGAAGATAATGTAAATATAAATGAAGAAGAAATTCTTGAAAAAGCATATGATTCAAAGCTAATGATGAGATTACTAGAATATGCTAAACCTTATTGGAAACTTTTCACTATTGCAACCATTATGTTACTGGCTTCAACATTGATGGACCTTTCAAGACCGTATCTTATGCAGATAGCCATTGATGATTGCATCAGTAAAGGCGATGTTGCCAAGTTAAGCAGTATTGGACTTCTTTTTGTAGGTACCATTATACTGGGCTTTATATTTAACTTTATTCAGATATATACATTAACACATACTGGACAGACAATAATATATAATCTGAGACAGCAGATCTTCACGCATCTTCAAAAAATGTCCATTGCTTTTTTTGATAAAAATCCTGTCGGACGTTTAGTTACAAGAGTTACAAACGATACTGAGACGTTAAATGACATGTACACAAACGTTTTGGTGAGCCTTCTAAAAGATATATCAATATTAATTGGTACTGTAATAATAATGTTTAAATTGAACGTAAATCTCTCTCTGGTAGTCCTTTTGGTGGTTCCAATACTAATTCCCATGACTTTTATTTTTAGGATAAAGGTTCGTTCAATTTATAGGGAAGTCAGGGTTGCACTTGCAAAAATAAACTCAATGTTGTCTGAAAATATAACGGGTATAAGGATTATACAAATCTTCAACAGGGAAAGAGAAAAGCTTGGCGAATTTGAAAAGGCTAATAATGATTATAAAAAGGCACTTATTAAGGAAGTTGTTGTATCAGGAGTGTTTAGGCCCTCTATAGAAATGCTTTCGGGCTTTTGCATAGCACTTATCATTTGGTATGCCGGTGGAAAAGTAATTGATAATACAATTAAGTTTGGGGTCTTATTTGCTTTTGTTAACTACATTGGTTTCTTCTTTCAACCGGTTAACGACCTAGCTGAAAAATATAATATTCTGCAATCTGCAATGGCATCTTCAGAAAGAATATTTTCGATTTTAGATACCGAGCAAGAGCCTGACAATGGAATTATTTGTGCTGATAAAAAGTTTTTTAAAGGTAATGTTGAATTTAAAAATGTATGGTTTGCATATAAAAACGAGGATTGGGTATTAAGGGATGTCAGTTTTAGTGTGCCTTCCGGCCAAACAGTAGCAATAGTTGGAGCAACCGGAGCCGGTAAAACCTCTATTATAAACTTAATTAACAGGTTTTATGAAATACAAAAGGGTGAAATCTTAATCGATGGCATAAAAACAGTTGATATTCAAAAAGAATGTCTTCGTAAAAATGTAGGGGTTGTTTTGCAGGATGTTTTCTTATTTGGAGGAACAATAAAAGACAATGTCAGACTTAACGAAGATACTATAACAGATGATGCTATAAAAACAGCTTCTGAATTTGTAAATGCCAGTAAGTTTATAGAAGCACTTCCTTCTAAATATGAAGAAGAGGTAATGGAACGAGGAGCAACCTTTTCATCTGGACAGAGACAACTACTTTCTTTTGCAAGAACATTAGCTTTTGACCCTTCTATTCTAATACTTGATGAGGCTACAGCAAGTATTGATACAGAGACAGAGCTGTTAATTCAAGATGCTCTTTCGAAACTGACCAAGGATAGAACAACAATTGTTATAGCTCACAGGCTATCGACTATTCAGCACGCAGACAACATAATAGTTTTGCACAAAGGCAAAATAAGAGAGATGGGCAATCATCAAGAATTACTTGCGAAGAAGAGTATGTATTATAATCTCTATCAGCTTCAATATAATAACATGTAAACGAAGTTAACCACAACCATCAAATTGGCTCTCTATACACTATCCATTTGCTAAAACTGTGCAACTATTTACTGCAACAGGTGGTTCAACCGATAGAGATTTGCTTATAAGCCCATAGGATAAAACCACTCTAACAGACTATAAATTTGATAGCCTTTTAACAGCTTGCCAAAATATAATAAATCAAGGTCTAAAGCCATATATTAAAACAGGAAATGTTCCTGAAAAGTTTTGTGCAGACCCAGTAATAGGAGATTTTGGAGTGAATAAACGTCCACCAGATGACTATAATGCCTATTACTCTTACATTAAGGCTATTGCTGATGCCTTGAAGAATAGATTTGGTATAAGTGAAGTAAAGACCTGGAATTGGAGTGTGATGAAAGAATTTGATAATCCTAGTTGGTTTGAGGCTGCAGATGGTACAGCAGCAAGTAGTAAAATAGAGTTCTTTAAACTATATGATTACATGTAAAATAAGCAATATTTTTGATAGAATCATACTATAGGGAAGTTGCAATGGAACTGATAAAAAATATAGGAAAAATTGTTAAGGTTATTAAATTGGGCTATAACCTCCATGTAACAAGAGGGAAGGATGACAAACGATGAGTTAAAAAAAGAAGTAAATGATACAGCAAATTTTAACTTAAATCCGCCAGTAGAATTAAATAAATATGATGAGTCTATAAGGCAGTTTTGTGCTGCATACGAGTCAATATTTACAATGACATATTCATTTTTATCCTCAATGATCAAAGATGATGCAGAAGTATTAGTGGTAGGCGCGGGAACAGGAATGGAAATATGCACTTTTAGCTCAAAAAGCCCTAAATGGCAATATACAGGAGTTGACCCCTCAAGCGAAATGTTATCTATCACTATGAAACAGAGGATGGGCTTCTGGATTAGATTTTACAGCTGCATCAAATGTAGTCTTTCTACCATTGGTCATGATTGTGCGTTCCCCTGTTCTATATGATTTAAGCTCCTCATGACCATTATACTTTATAATCCATTTCCTAATAGTAGATATTGCAGGAATTTTGTATTTTAATGCAAGTTCTTCATAAGGACCTTCTCCCGAAAGATATGATTGAACAACACTTTTTTTGAATTCCGAACTATAGCTTTATCAACTGTCGTTTTGGTAAAAAGCTTAGTATTCAAGGCTTTTGAGTGCTTTTAGAGTTTCTGATGTTCCGTAACAGAATTAAATCTAACTCTTATCGATTGTTTTGCTTTAATTTCTGATGTTTAAACTTTTCAATCAAATCATCAACATTTATGCCAAAGTCTTTTTCAAGCTTTTTAATTGACGGGTTTTTTGATCTTAACAGTATTTTTTCAACTAAAAAAACTGTAGATTTCCATTTTTTCTTATCGGAAAAACCATTGCGAATCAAGAAACCAATATATGGCAGCATGTTAAAATTGCCGTCTATTCTTAAATCGACATATGACATTAACTGATTCAATAAACAATTTGTTCTCAGCATTGATGAGCTTTTATAGGATGAAATCAATCCAACGTCATAAATTATCTTTCTTATTTTTTCTGAATCATAATCCCATACGTGAAAAGGGAAAAGAGCGATCGGCAATTTCTCAAGATTTGGATATCTATTTGGATCCCAACAATACAATCTGTCTCTTTCGTTAAAGGGTTCTTCATTCATAAAGTATGGAATATTTGGTTTGCTAAGCTCTTCTTCATCCTGTTTATGAAACCAATAAAGTGGCTGAGCTGGTGAAGCACCTGTTATTTGTAAAGGAATTTCATTTTGTGCAGCATAATTCAATAATATATCATGAATGATTCCATGACAATATACACAAACGGAGGAATTTTCTTTACTAATTACTTCTGAATCATATGAACCTTTCTTGTAGCCACCTGGTATACGGTTATTCAATAGATATGTAAAAAACTTTTTGTAAAAGTCAGCTCTTGGTTTTATTGTAACATGGTCTACGTCTAGTTTAGCGAGTATTTCAGATAGGTTATTTTCTGCATTTTTATTAAAAACATATCCAACAGTTACTGTAACTGCTAATATTCTTAGATTTGGATAATCCTTCTTCAATTTATAAACTAAATACATGCTATCTTTACCGCCACTAAAACCAACAACACAATCATAATCCTTTTTACCTTTTATGTTTTTTAGTATGTTATCTAAGTCATTAACATATTTCTGCTTTTCATCTTTTGATAATAGATGTTTTGTTTTCGATTTATTGCCATTTTTGAGATCATTACAGTGGTTACAAATGTTATTCTCATCAACTTCAGTGTTTTCACAAGTGTTTGTTACTAAACAATTTTTACATCTTAATTTTCTTTTCATGTCATTTTTCCTCTCATATTAATTATTTTTATTACGTGGCTTTTCTCCAAGCTGAATTTTTATGCAACTACAAATATAAAATTTTATAGACTGTCATAAAACCGAGGTAATTCATTTTTTTGAAAATCAAAATGAATTGCTAAACATCAGAAACAGATAGGATTGGTGCCCGAAGTTAATATGTTAGAAAGTTTTTGTTAACCGCATTATAACAAAAATCACCATAATTGGTCAATACATTATGCGAATCCAGTATGCTAAAGGCGATAAAAGAATAAAGTACACAAGAAAATATTCATGCGCTTGATTTTGTTGACTCAATAAGGATAGTAAAAGAAACGTTGGTTTGGTATAATGTTCTTGGGTTTATATTTTAAGGAAGTGTTAATAAAGGGGTTGAAATGCTAAATAATACTATAATATAGAAATTACCTTATTTAAGTGAATGGAAGGATAAGTTTTATTGTGAATATACAAATTTTTGGTGCTAAAAAGTGTTTTGATACACAAAAGACAGAGCGTTTTTTTAAGGAGCGAAAGATTAAGTACCAATATGTCAGTGTGCATGAATATGGTTTAAGTAAGGGCGAATTTGAGAGTGTTAAAGCTGCAGTAGGTTTGAAAGACTTGATTAATGATAGGGCGAAAGAATATAAATTACTTAACATGCAGTACCTTGGAGTAGGTAGTGTAGCAGAGGAGGTGCTTTTCAAGAATCCTAAGCTATATAAGACGCCAATTGTTAGGAACGGCAAGCAGGCAACAGTGGGATTTAAGCCGGAAGTCTGGAAGGGTTGGGAGTAGAGAAGCATAAGAACTAAATTGCATAAAAGAGTTGTGAAATTACCTTTGATATGGTTGCTTCACAACTCCTTTATTTAAATGGGATTAACTGTTTTCGAATATGTTGGAAATTCCGCCAAGAATTGAGCCTTCATCTCTTGATTTTGAAGGGCTTGCGGATATAATACGGCCAACTAGTCTACTGAATGGGAGAGACTGAAGCCATACGGTTCCAGGACCGGTTAGTGTTGCTATAAACAAACCTTCTCCGCCGAAAATTGCAGACTTAATTCCTTTTGCAAGTTGTATATCATAATTTACAGTCCTTGTAAGAGCAACAAGGCATCCTGTATCCAAACGGTGCGTTTCTCCAGCACGGAGTTCTTTTCTGATAATGGTTCCTCCTGCATGTACAAAGGCTAGCCCATCTCCTTCGAGCTTTTGCATTATAAAGCCTTCACCACCGAACAAGCCTACACCAATCTTTTTGTTAAAAGCAATTCCTACTGATACTCCTTTGGCAGCACAAAGAAAAGAGTCTTTCTGGCAGATAAGTTCCTCATTGAACCGCCTTCAGCAATAACACTTTCTTGTGGATCAAGTTCGATTTCTACTAGCTGCATTTCAGTGCCAATTATTTCGTAATCAATTTCAGCGCTTTTCTGACTCATTTTCCATCCACCCTTCATAAATAATATAGTTAATAACAGAAGTTAGGTGTTTCAGAAAAATTCATTAGTCAATATATATAGTTCCAACCCAATAAAATCAACTTTTTTGAAACACCCATTGACCAGTTATTTTTTGGAATTACCTAACGTAAAAATTCTGTAAGACTATAACAAATGATGGGGGAGTATAAAATGAGACAAAACAAGCTTGTTATTTCTACGGTTTTAATGAGTTTTGCAATCATGTTAAGTTTATTTGCAGTAAATGCCGAGGCACCAACAACTATTACCGAAAATACCACTAGAGATTTAGTAGTTGGTGATGTAAATGGTGATGGTAATGTAAATGTAATCGATTATGGGATTTATAGGAGATACTTACTTGGAATAATTACCGAATTTCCTTCAAGACTAACTCCTACACCAACAATTACAGTTACTCCTACACCAACACAAGCAGAAGGTATGGAAATTGAAAGAAAATTTTTAATAGAGGCAAAAAATATTCCTTATGACCTTAAAACGCTAGATACATATGAAATAACTCAGTCATATATAAGTTTTTCACCGGAAATTAGACTTAGAAATGTGGACAATACAATGTTTTTTCTCACGATAAAAGCAAGTGTTGATTTTAGAGGCATGGTCAGAGATGAACGTAATTTCTGGATTACCGAAGGAGAATACTATACTTTGTATAAAAAAGTTGAAGGAAATACTATTTACAATTGATATTTTCAAAGGTGATTTGGAAGGCTTAGCTTATTATGAAATGGAATTTATAAACGAAGAACTTGCAAACAGCTATACACCTCCTTCATGGATAAGCAAAGAAGTTACAAGTGATAAAAGATATAAAAACGGCAGTCTAGCACAGTTTGGTATACCTAAAGATTAAATGTTTTTACTTTAATTCGAGATGTCGAAGCTCTTTCATTCTTGCCTGGATTACATAAATCAGGCAAGAATGATTTTTAATCACTGATTAATAATAGTAAGTATTCGGGCAGTTATCCAAAATACCAACATACAAACAGCAACTATTAGCATGGTTTTCCCTTTATTTCTTGATTCATCATCATATCTATATGAAAGTCTATTATTTTTATCTTTTCCATATGCAATTGAAGAGGCTATTAAAACGCCTAACCACCTAAACAAAATATTATCATTTGTTTTATATTTTTACTACTACTCAACTATAATTTTAAGTTTTTCATACAATGTATCTATGGTAATATTGTAAATATATACATAAATTATTAAAATTTAATGCAAGGATTAATGCCCCACAATCGTAATAAATAAGAGAGGAGTGATAACTTGGGAAAACTATCCGTAAGTGCTTGCGATAGAGTTTCGATTGCACTTGAAAACTACTCTGATAGAGTATATCGTATTTGTTATCTATACTTAAAAAATAAGGCTGAAGCAGAGGATGCTTTCCAGGATGTTTTTTTAAAGTTTATGCAAGTAGATAAAGAGTTTGAAAGTGAAGAACATGAAAAGGCATGGATATGCAGAGTTGCAATAAATAGGTGTAAAGATATTATAAAGAGTTTTCGTTATAAATTTGTTAGTTTAGATAAAATACCAGAACTTACATTTGAAAATGAACAGGACAGTGTGGTACTTGAAGCTATTTTGAATCTTCCTCCTAAGTATAAGGACATAGTATATTTGCATTATTATGAAGGATATAAAGCTTCACAAATAGCAAGTTTATTGAATTCGACGGAAAATACAGTGTACTCGCAGCTCTCTAGAGCGCGTTCGTTGTTGAAAGAAAGGTTAGGTGAGGAGTATGAGTGTTAAGTCTGCAATTGAGGCTATAAAACCTGATGAAAAATTAATTAGGGATACTGAGAAATTATTAAGAAAAGGCATGGGTAGAAATAAGTTTAAAATAAATAAACTTGTTATTGCTGCGTGTTTGCCAATAATTTTAGGTATACTTTCCTTTTCTTTTTGTGTCTATAACCTGTCGGTATCTTATGTTAGTTTCGATGTAAACCCAAGTTTGGAATTGGGAATTAACTGGTTTAATAGGGTGGTTGATGTAAACTATTTCAACAATGGCGCAAAGAACTTGATATTAGAAAAGGAGTTATATTCTCTTAGACCCTCTGATGCTATTAATTTAATAATGGAAGAAGCTGATAAGAAAGGCTATTTATCCGACAGTAAGACTAATTTCGTTACAATTGCAGTTAATAGTGAACAGTCAGATAAATCGATTGAACTACTCGATGAGTGTGTAAAAAGTATAGATAAAAGTTCGAAGTCGATAATTGTTATTTCCGACAAAGCTTCACAGGAATTAAAGAAAGAAGCGGATTCCCTTTCTTTGAGTTTTGGAAAGCTCAAACTTATTAAAGTAGTACAACAACTAAATGAATCTGTTACAGTAGAAAGTTTAAAAGACTATTCAATAACGGACATTATGGATGATATCTCTTATTTGACTTCAGATGAATATATTGGTGCAGATGATAAAACAAAAGAAAGTATAAAGAACTATATTAATTCAATTCAAATGAAAGTAGATGCCAATACCAAGACCAATGATCAAATAGATATGCAAACGGCAAAACCCGATATAGATGCAGAAAAGGCTAATGCTGCTGCTGAACAAGCAGAGGCTGAAGCGGTAAAAGCACAAGTTGAAGCTACTGCCGATAAAGCAGCAGAAACGGCAGAAATGCAGGCTGAAACCACTGTGGAACAAGCAAAGAATGAAGCGGAAAAAATGCGGGCAGAAGTAGCCGCTGTTAAAGCAGAAGCAGAAAAGCTGGAGTCCGAAGCCACTGCCGAACAAGCAAAGGATGAAGCAGAAGAATTGCAAGCAGAAGCGACGATACATAGAGCCGCAGCTGAGGCAGAAAAGTCGCAAGCAGAAGCCACTGCAAAACAAGTAGAGGATGAAGCGAAAAAATTGCAAGCAGAAGCTGCAGCCACTAAAGCTGCCGCTGAGGCTGCAGCAGAAGCAGCAAAATCGCAGGCAGAAGCTGCCTCGGAACAGGCAGCAAGTGATGCAGAAAAGGCGCAAGCTGAAGCAGCGGCCGCTAAAGCCGCAGCAGAAGCAGCAAAGTCG
>CAYXPB010000184.1:0-10506 GCA_964466645.1 uncultured Acetivibrio sp.
GAAGATGCTGTAGTTGTGGACGAGAATGAGCTGATTGAAGGTTATATTAAAGATTTCATACGTCCTTTTGACCTTGGTGTAGCGCCTTTGTTCAGGACTTCTATAGTAAAACTTGGCTGTAAAAGATACCTCTTTATGTTCGACATGCATCATATAATATCCGACGGTGTCTCCATAAGTATACTGCAAAATGAAATTGGACACCTATATGCCGGCAAAGCTTTGGAGGATATACCTCTTAGGTATAGGGACTACTCCGTATGGCAGAATAAATTGTTAAAGTCGGGAGGAATAAAGGAACAGGAAGCTTACTGGTTGAAGTTGTTTTCGGGTGAGATACCTGTTTTAAACCTGCCTACAGACTATCCACGCCCTACCGTGCAGAGCTTTGAGGGAAGCAGTTTGGAGTTTGAAATAGATAGAGAAGTGACTCAAAAGCTCAATAAAGCAGCAAAAGAAACAGGCACAACAATTTATATGGTGCTGCTTGCTGCATATAATGTGCTCCTTAAAAAGTATACAGGGCAGGAGGACATTATAGTAGGTTCACCTATAGCCGGAAGAAGTCATAATGACCTTCAAAACATCATAGGTGTCTTTGTAAACACCCTTGCCATGAGAAATTATCCGCAAGACAGTTTGAGTTTACGGGAGTTCCTGTCAAAGGTAAAGGACAATGCTCTCAATGCCTATGAAAATCAAGATTACCAGTTTGAGGATCTTATTGACAGGCTGAACCTTGCAAGGGATATGAGCAGAAACCCTTTGTTTGACACAATGTTTGTGATGGATAATACGGGCAGCAACCGTATGGAAATAGGGGATTTAAGGTTTGTGCCGTACATGTTTGACCAAAAGGTGGCAAAGCTTGATATAATGCTAAGTGCTTTAGCTCAAGAGGACATGATTTCGTTTAACATACAGTACTGTACAAAACTATTCAGCAAAGATAAAATTGAAAGGTTTAAAAACCATTTTATTAAGATACTAGAGGAGTTATCCTCAAACCTTGACAAGAAAATCAGTGAAGTAGAGATGATGACTTGTGAAGAGGAAGAGCAGATTCTCAGTATTTTCAATAATACAAAAGCAATTTATCCAAAGGATAAAACAATCCATGAAATGTTCTGTCAGCAAATTGAGAGAGTTCCTAATAATGCAGCTGTGGTGTTCGAAGGAAAACAGCTTACATATTTAGAACTAAATAGAAAATCCAACCAGTTGGCAGCATTACTCCGTGAAAGAGGCGTAAAACCTGATGACAGAGTTTGCCTTGTAGTAGAACGTTCTCTTGAAATGGTGATAGGCATAATGGCAGTCTTGAAAGCAGGGGGTGCATATCTTCCTGTAAGTCCGGAAAACCCAGAGGACAGAATTAACTTTGTTATTGAGGATAGTGCTGCAAAGCTCGTATTGACCCAGGGCAAGTTTATGAGTAAGCTTTCACACAGTGATGTAATAGATTTAGAAGATGAAAGCATCTATAGTGGAAAGGGTGGAAACCTTGAGCAAATAAACAAACCCTCTGACCTGGCCTATATCATATATACTTCCGGTTCTACAGGAAAGCCTAAAGGAGTTATGATAGAGCATTACCCTGTAATTAACAGGCTTAACTGGATGCAGAAAATGTACCCTATTGGGGATCAGGATGTTATACTTCAGAAAACCCCTTACACATTTGATGTATCTGTATGGGAGCTTTTGTGGTGGTCCTTTACCGGAGCTAAAGTTGTAATGTTAAAGCCTGGAGGAGAAAAAGACCCGGCTCAGATATACGAGGCTATTGGCGAATACAGCGTTACAACAATGCATTTTGTACCTTCAATGTTGACTGCCTTTTTGGACTACATAGAAAGTCTTGATAATATAGATAAACTTAAAAGCCTTAAGCAGGTATTTGCAAGTGGAGAGGCCTTGAACCTTTCACAGGTAAAGAGATTTAACAACCTCTTATATAAGAGGTTTGGCACAAAACTTCATAACCTGTATGGCCCTACTGAGGCTACAGTTGATGTATCGTACTTCCCTTGCTCAACAGGTGAGGAAATTGAGCTTGTGCCTATTGGAAAGCCTATAGACAACATAAACCTTTTGGTGGTTGACCAGAATTTAAGGCTTTGCCCTGTAGGGGTAACAGGTGAACTTGTAATTGCAGGTGACGGTCTTGCCAGAGGCTATTTAAACAGACCTGAACTTAACTTTGAGAAGTTCTTGCCAAACCCATACAGTCCGGGTGAGAGGATTTACAAAACCGGAGACCTTGCAAGATGGCTTCCCGATGGAAATATTGAATACTTAGGAAGAATAGACCATCAGGTAAAGATAAGAGGAAACAGGATAGAGCTTGGTGAGATAGAAGCGCGGCTCTTAGAATATGAAGGAATAAAAGAAACTGTAGTTATGGCAAGAAAAGATGCTAGAGAAGAGTATTATCTATGTGCATATTGTGTCTCAGACAAAGAACTTACAATTGGAAAACTAAGAGCACACTTAGCTTTAGAATTGCCTGAGTACATGATACCGTCTTACTTTGTAAAGCTTGATAAAATTCCTTTAAGCTCTAATGGAAAAGCTGACAGGAAAGCTCTTCCGGAGCCTGACTCTAGTATGGACACCGGAGTAAGTTACGTGGCTCCAACAAATGAGGTTGAAGAAAAGCTGGTTGAAATCTGGCAGAGTATACTCGGAACAAAAACCATAGGAATAAACCACAACTTCTTTGAGCTTGGAGGTCACTCACTTAAGGCAACTGTTCTTGTGTCATATATAAAGAAGGAATTTGGTGTAGAACTGCCTTTAAGGGATGTATTCAGCTTATTTACCATAAAGCTTCAGGCAGCTTATATAAAAGATAAGGAAAAAGTTAGATATGAAGCAATAAAACCGGTTGAGGACAGGGAATACTATCCTGTTTCGTCAGCTCAGAAAAGGCTTTTCATAGTAAGCGGCATGGAAGGCGCAAAAACTGCCTACAATATATCTGGTGCTATCCTTTTAGAAGGAGAGCTTGATTTAGATGCACTAAGAGGTGCTTATAAGGAAGTGGTAAGAAGGCATGAAACCTTAAGAACCTCCTTCCATTTAATAGATGGTGAGGTGGTACAAAAAGTACATGCTGAGGTTGAACCTATACTTTCATATATAGAAGCAGAAGCATCAGGAAGAGACGAAAATGAGCATGTCCAGGGCTATATTAAAGAATTTATAGCACCTTTTGAGCTCTACAAGGCACCTTTATTAAGAAGCTGTCTTGTAAAAATTAATGAGCGGAAATATCTTTTGATGTTTGATATACACCACATCATATCCGACGGAACATCTATGGGCATACTGGTAAATGAAATAAGAGAACTCTACAACGGTAAGACGCTTAAGGACATGTCTATACAATACAGGGATTATGCGGTGTGGCAGAATAAACTCCTGAAATCCGAGGTGATTAAAAAACAGGAAGAGTATTGGATAAATACCTTTAAAGGTGAGATACCTGTTCTTAACATGCCTGAAGACTATCCGCGTCCTTCAATGCAAAGCTTTGATGGAAGCAGCATTGACTTTGAAATTGGTGCGGAAGTTACTGAGAAGCTCAAAATGATAGCCAAAGAGACAGGTACAACAATGTTTATGGTGCTTCTTGCTGCCTACAATATTCTGTTGAAAAAGTATACAAGACAGGATGATATCATAGTGGGCTCGCCAATAGCAGGAAGACCACATGCAGACCTTCAGGGCATAATAGGTATGTTTGTAAATACTCTGGCGTTCAGAAATTATATAAACGATGATATGACCTTTAATGATTGCCTTTCAAGTGTCAGGGAAAATGCATTAAACGCATACGAAAATCAGGATTACCAGTTTGAAGACCTCCTTGAGAAATTAAACATTACAAGGGATATGAGCAGAAACCCCTTGTTTGATACTGTGTTTGTCCTGCAAAATGCAGATTATGAAGGTCTTGAGATGAACTCCCTTAAAGCCTCTGCCTATAAGGTTGACAGCAGTATTTCAAAGTTTGATATGACGCTGTCTGCTTTAGAAGATGACGGTAAAATATTGTTTACCCTTGAGTATAGTACAAAAATATTCAGCAGGGAGACAATGGAAAGACTGACAAGGCACTTTAAAAATATATTAAAGCAAGTAAGTGAAAAACCTCAAAAGAATATTGCAAAAATAGAAATGTTAACTAAGGAAGAAAAGGAAATACTCTTTAAATTCAATTATACCAAGACATGGTATCCAAGACATAAGACCATAATAGAGCTCTTTGAAGAGCAGGTGGAGAAATCACCTGAGGAACCGGCGGTAATATACCAGGGAAAACAGCTTACTTACAGGGAACTTAATGACAGGGCAAATAGCCTTGCTTTTGACCTTGTTGAAAAAGGAGTAGGTCCTGATGGTATAGTTGCCATTATGGCAGACCGTTCTTTTGAAATGGTAATAGGTATACTGGGAATTTTAAAAGCAGGGGGAGCATACCTTCCAATAGACCCGAAATATCCCCAGGATAGAATTTCCTATATGCTCGAAGACAGTGGAACTGGCCTTTTACTGGCACAGAACACTCTTTTGGAAAAGGCTGCCGTAGATGGAGAAGTAATTGATTTAAGCAGGTATCTATTGGCAGGAAGGAAGGAAGATCCACAAAGCACAATAAAACCGCAAAACACATTAAATTCACAAAGCTCAATGAATCCACAAAGCACGATAAATCCATGTAACCTGGCATATATTATGTATACCTCTGGTTCTACAGGAAAACCCAAGGGGGTTATGGTTGAACACAGAAATGTAGTAAGGCTTGTACGGAATACCAACTATATCAGCTTTGATAAAAAGGACAGGATACTGCAGACAGGAGCTGTTGTATTCGATGCTTCAACTTTCGAGGTTTGGGGTGCTTTGCTAAATGGCTTGAGGTTATACCTTGTTGACGATGATGTAATACTCGACGTTCAAAAGCTTGAAAAGGCAATAAAAGAGTTTGGTATAACAACCATGTGGCTTACTTCTCCATTATTTAATCAAATTGCACAGCAGAACCTTGAGGTTTTTGAGGGAATAAAAAACCTCTTGGTGGGCGGAGATGTCCTGTCACCTAAGAACATAAATGCAGTAAGAAACAGGTTCAAGGGTATAAACATAATAAACGGATATGGCCCAACAGAAAATACTACATTTTCCGTGTGCCACCCTATAGACAGGGAATATGAGTTAAATATTCCTATCGGAAAACCTATAAGCAACTCAACGGCATATATAGTTGACAGAAATAACATGCTTCAGCCTGTGGGTGTGCCTGGTGAACTGCTGACAGGTGGAGATGGTGTTGCCAGAGGGTATTTAAATAGTGAGGAGCTTACCCAACAGAAGTTTGTACCTGATCCATTCCTTGAGGGACAAAGGATGTATAGGACAGGAGATCTTGCAAGATGGCTTCCCGACGGCAATATAGAGTTTTTGGGCAGAATTGACCAGCAAGTAAAAATAAGGGGTTTCAGGATTGAAATTAGTGAAATAGAGACACAGCTTTCAAGCTTTGAAGGCATAAAGGATGTTGTAGTAATTCCAAAACAGGGTGAAATGGGAGACAAATATCTGTGTGCATATATAGTGTCTGAAAAGCAAATTGAAGTATCGGAACTAAGAGAACATTTGTCATCTAAATTGCCCGATTATATGATACCTTCATTCTTTATAAACATGGACAGTATTCCTCTAAACCAAAATGGCAAGGTGGATAAAAAGGCACTGCCTGAACCTGATGGGGTATATTTCACAGGGATCGAGTATGAGCCTCCCCAAAATGAAGTTCAGGAAAAGCTTGTTCAAATTTGGCAGGATGTGCTTGGAAGCAAACGGGTTGGAATAAAAGACAACTTCTTTGAACTTGGTGGAGACTCAATAAAGGCTATACAAATTGCAGCAAGGCTTAATAAATACAATTATAGGGTTGAGATAAAGGACTTGTTGACTAAAGCAACCATAAAGGAACTTGGCAAATTTGTAAGCAAGGTTGAAAGAAGGGCAGACCAGGGTATTATAGAAGGCGAAGTAGAGCTGACTCCAATACAAAAATGGTTTTTTGACAAGAGCAAAAAAGACAGACACCATTGTAATCAAGCTATGATGGTGTTTAGAAAAGAAGGCTTTGACGAGGAAATAGTAAGAAAAGTATTTGGTAAGATAGTTGAACATCACGATGCCTTAAGGATGGTTTATAAAGAGGAAGAAGGCAGGTTCATACAGATGAACTGGGGCTTAGAAGAGGAACTTTTCACCTTGGAGGTTTGCAATTTAAAGGATGAAGGAAAGTCTGAAGATGAAGTAAAGTCTAAGGGTGAAGTAAACTCTAAGAACAAAGTAAACTGTATGAAAAAGATAGAAGAAATATCAAACCGAATACAGCAAAGTATTGATTTAAATCATGGACCGCTTTTAAAGCTTGGAATATTCAAAACCTCTGAGGGAGACCATCTGCTAATGGTTATTCACCATCTGGTGGTAGACGGTATCTCCTGGAGAATCATATTTGAGGATATGGAAATCGGATATAAACAGGCACTAAAAGGTGATGAAATAAGGCTCCAGGATAAGACAGACTCCTATAAGGAATGGGCAGCAAGCCTTAAAACCTATGCAAATGGTAAAGATGCCTTAAAGGAAATAGATTACTGGAAAAAGATCGAAGAGACAAAAGTGGAGGAACTCCCTAAAGACAGCATAAGTGAAACTAATCTTGCCAGGGATGGGCATACTGTAGTTTTGCGTTTGTCAAAAGAGGAGACAGACAGGCTTTTGACAAAAACCAACCATGCTTATAATACTGAAGTCAACGACATTCTGCTTACTGCACTAGGACTTTCAGTAAAGGAATGGGCAGGAGCTCAGCAGGTGCTGATTAACCTTGAGGGCCACGGAAGAGAAGAAATCCTTAAAGATATAGACATTAAGAGAACCGTGGGCTGGTTTACAAGCATGTATCCTGTTTTATTAGACATGGCAAAAACAGAAAGTCTGGCACTGCAAATAAAAAATACTAAGGAAAGCTTAAGACACATACCTAAAAAGGGTATAGGTTATGGGGTGCTTAATTACTTGACTTCCTGTGAAAACCGAGGCGACTTCGAATTTAACTTAAAGCCTGAAATATGCTTTAACTATTTTGGACAGTTCGGTCAGGAAATAAAAGGCGAAGTTTTTGAATTGTCAGAGGCTTCTTCTGGAATGCCTGTAAGTCAAGATTTTGAACGCCTGTATACCCTTGATATAAACGGAATGGTAGTTAACGGTGAGCTGCTTATAAATATCAATTATAACAGCAAGGAATACAAGGAAGAGACAATTTTAGGTCTGGTACAAAAGTATGAACAGAACATAAAAAGAATAGTTGATCACTGTGAAAACGTAAAAGAACCTGAATTGACACCTTCGGATTTTAATGATGAAAGGCTGTCCCTTGAAGACCTTGACAAAATAATGGAGATTTCGGGCGGAAAAATAGAAAAACTTTATGAACTGTCTCCAATGCAGGAAGGAATGCTGTTCCAGGCATTAGTTGATAAAAAGTCCGAGACTTATTTTGTACAAATGGGTATAAGGCTTGAAGGAAGAGTGGATATTGAAGTAATAAACAGAAGCCTCCAAATCTTAAGCAGCAGATTTGATATCGTAAGAACCAATTTTGTATATGAAAATATTGAGGCTCCGAGGCAGATAGTACTGGCTGAAAAAGAAGCCGAGCTATATTATGAAGATATTTCAGGCCTTGATGAAGTTACAAGAGAGCAATTTATTGAAGAATTCAAATTAAAGGACAGAAAAAATGGCTTTGATTTAACTCGTGGAAACCTTATGAGGTTTGCTGTGTTAAAGCTTGATGAAAGGCATTGTGAGGTCGTTTGGAGCCTTCACCACATCATAATAGACGGCTGGTGCCTTGGAATAATAATTAAAGAGTTTTTCCAGATATACCAGTCGGAAATGAATAAAAAGCCATTACAGCTTGAAAAGCCGGCAGCTTACAAGGCATATATTGATTGGCTGAAAAAGCAGGACAGGGAAGAAGCGTTGGGATATTGGGAAAATTATCTTTCCGACTACAGTGAAAAGGCTTCCATACCTAGGACCTGGAAAGCTGAGGCTGGGCAATACAAAAAAGATGAGGTTATTTATGTACTGGATGAAAAGGTTACAAGGGGACTTGTTGAATTGTCGGTGCAAAATCAAGTAACCTTAAACGTTGTATTCCAGACAATCTGGGGCATATTACTACAAAGCTACAATAACAGGGAGGATGTTGTATTCGGTTCTGTTGTATCCGGTAGGCCATCTGAAATTGATGGTGTGGAAAAAATGGTGGGCCTTTTTATAAATACCATACCTGTAAGGGTTAGAGCAGATAAGGACACTAAATTTAACACCTTGGCAGCAAAAGTGCAACAGGATTATATCGCATCTGAAAAATGCAGTTTTGTTTCCTTGGCTCAGGTACAGGGAGTGGCCGAGCTAAAGCAGGATCTGATAGATCATATTTTTGTATTTGAAAATTATCCTTTAGAGAGCGAAGTTAAAGGCACAAACAAGGATAATGATGAAATATCAATTAATAGAGTAAATGTGTTTGAACAGATCAACTATGACTTCGGTGTTGTTGTTATGCCGGGTAAAGACATAGCAATAAGGATTACCTTTAATTCAAAGGTATATGAAAGAAGCTACATAGAAAAGATTACAGGACACTTTAATCAAATAGCAGATGCTGTAATTAAAAACCCTGGAGTATTAGTGAGTCAGATAGAAATGCTGACCGAAGAAGAAAAGCAAGAGATACTCTCTAAGTTTAACGATACAAAGACCGATTATCCAAGAAATAAGACCATAAAGGAGCTTTTTGAAGAGCAGGTTCAAAATAGCCATGAGGAACCGGCGGTTATATATGAAGGAATGCAGCTTACTTACAGGGAACTGAACGAAAGAGCCAACAGCCTCGCAAGAGATCTTGTTAAGAGAGGAATTGGTCCGGACGGTATTGTTGCAATAATGGCAGAGCGTTCCTTTGAAATGGTTATAGGTATACTTGGTATATTGAAAGCAGGAGGGGCATATCTCCCGATAGATACGAAATACCCGCAGGATAGGATAAGTTATATGCTAAAAGACAGCGGTACTGGTATTTTGCTGATACAAGACCACTTAACTGAAAGACCTGTCTTTGACGGTGAAACAATTGAATTGGGAGAGTATTTGAATAAGAAATCAAAACAAAATCCTAAAACTTCAATTAAACCGAATAATATGGCATATATCATGTATACTTCAGGTTCTACCGGAAAACCGAAAGGGGTAATTGTAGAACACAGGAACGTGGTAAGGCTTGTAAAAAACACTAATTATGTTGAGTTTAGGGAAAACGACAGGATATTGCAGACGGGTGCTGTTGTATTTGATGCGTCAACCTTTGAAGTGTGGGGAGCATTGCTAAACGGATTACAGCTCTATCTTGTTGAGGAGGATGTGATTCTCGATGCCCAAAAGCTTGAAAAGGCAATAGAAGAGTACAAAATAACCACCATGTGGCTGACTTCTCCATTGTTTAACCAGCTATCGGTACAAAACCCATTGATATTCAAGGGCATAAAAAATCTGTTGGTAGGCGGGGATGTCCTGTCTCCTAAAAACATAAATGATATTAGAAACAGGTTCAACGATATACAGATTATTAATGGCTATGGCCCGACTGAAAATACCACCTTCTCTGTTTGTTTCCCTATAGACAGGGATTATGAGGGAAATATACCTATTGGTAGGCCTATAAGCAACTCCACTGCCTATATTGTAAATAAAAATAACAAGCTTCAACCTGTCGGTGTTCCTGGTGAACTTCTGACAGGAGGAGATGGCGTTGGACGAGGGTATTTAAACAGTGAGGAACTTACCCGTGAGAAATTTGTGCCTGATCCATTTATGGAAGGAGAAAGGATGTACAGGACGGGAGACCTTGCAAGATGGCTTCCTGACGGTAAAATAGAGTTTTTGGGTAGAATTGACCAACAGGTAAAAATAAGGGGCTTCCGTATTGAAATAGGTGAAATAGAAACCAAACTTAAAGATCTTGAGGGAATAAAAGAGGTTGTAGTGCTGCCAAAGCAGGGTGAAGCAGGGGACAAATATCTTTGCGCTTATTTTGCTGGTGAGAAGGAATATGAAGTATCAGAGCTGAGAGATTATTTATCCTCACTATTGCCTGATTATATGGTTCCTTCATACTTTGTACACCTAGACAGTCTTCCTTTAAATCAGAACGGTAAGGTAGATAAAAAAGCCCTTCCTGAACCTGATTTAAGCTATACTTTAGGATCAGATTACGAACCAGCTCACAATGAAATACAGGAAAAACTTGTTGGTATATGGCAGGAGGTTCTTGGCAGGAAGAATGTTGGAATAAATGATAACTTCTTTGAGCTTGGAGGAGATTCCATAAAAGCTATTCAGATT
>CAYXPB010000185.1:0-10501 GCA_964466645.1 uncultured Acetivibrio sp.
TACATTTATTTACTCAATTACCTCTAATCTGGATTTTTATAAATTCCTATACTCCGAGAAAAATGTGTCAAGTAATATTGACAACTGACGACTTCATTTTGATATCAGTTTTGTTTTAAGTCTTTTAAAGTTTTATTACGAACCATTAGTCGAACCAAAAAACAGTTCTTCAAGAAACTCATTATTAAATTCAACTGTTTTAATCCTAAAAACACCAATTCCTTTTCTTTCTAACTCGATGTATAGTGGAAAATCCCCCCATTTCTTCTTTTGTACTTCATCAGTTATAAAAGCTGTTATATCAACCCTTTGAATACCATTAATAAATTTATCATCCCCATGTCCGTATGTTGTCATTGATATTTCTTCAATATCTTGAAACCTTTTTAATACATTTTTTCGTAATTCTTTGTAGACTCCTTTTTTAGTACCACAAATAATTATTGTATTTTGGTCAAAATATTTATCAGCTATTCTAATATCACTGGTTGTAATTGCTTCCGAAAATTCTGTTGCATATTTTGTATCTATTAGCTTCTGAGCAGTATATAGATATGTAACAATACAAATTACTATAAAAATACAAGAGGAAATCAGTATAATTTTCAATTTTTTCATTAGTTCCTACCTTTCTGGTAAAAATGATCTTCCAAGGCCATCTGGATTCCAGATAAATCCCTTTTCATAAGAACGAAGATAAATATCCAACTCTGTACTATGTGTTGATATTTTTTCCCATGGAAATCTAGTACTAGGCGAAGTGGAAAAATTTGAAGTACCTATTTGCGCATATGTTGTAACATTTTGATTATTTGCAAATATTTGTGTTGTTTGACCCTCACCCGTATTACATCCGTAAAATACAACATATGGACTTGATACATAACCTGTATTTTTTCCATTAAAAACTCTATTTCTTAATGTTGAGCCATAATTTAGCTTTACTGCATTCTCCCAAAATCTAAATTCGGTTCCTTGATAAACTTCTGGGCCTGATACGCTACCATGAGAATAAATATCTACACCCTCAACAAGATCATATTTTGACCAATAATCCCATGTTTTTATTAAATCCTCATTATTGTCTATGCGCTGTATATCAATATCACATTCATCAACTCCCGACTCTATAAGTCGTTTCCTCTGAGAATAAGCTGCACGTGCAAATGAACTTCTCTTAGTAAACTCTTCAAATATATCATTATCCCAATCATCTGTTGATTCATCAACAGTTAATTTTTTATTAGTAGCCAAATTATCGTTATAATATTTTTCAAACTCTTTAACATCTTTTTTTCCATAAGACCACGCAATTAAATAAATATTACCCGATGGGTCATAGTAAGTAAGAGAATTATTTAAACAATATGTATATAAATTTAAACTCAATGACTCAGTTATATTTCCAGCATAAGCATCTCTACTTACAAACCTTCCAACTTCAGGCATATAGTATCTTGCCTGTGCAAAATACAACCCTGTTGACTCATCATATTGATAACCTGTGAAACCAAATGGATTATTGGCATTTTTTATACCCTGGCTGGAGTCAGATTTTATAGGTCTTCCAAATTCATCATAGCTGTATCTTTCAACATATTTTCCTTTATTGTCAACCAACCCTATTGTACTACCCAGTTCATCCTGCAAGTAGTAAAGCTTTTCTACAACTGACTTTTTCCCTTGACTTGAATAGTGTTCACTACTTATTATATCATGACCATAAGTATATCTCTGTGAAGTTCCATCATCATTATGGGTGGTCAATATATCATTGTAAGGACTTGTTATATCCATTACAAACGACTGTTTTGTTAAAACTGACTTATCTTTATTTAAATCAAACCCAAGATAATTACCAAACCATTTCTGACAAATGCTGTATTTATCATTCCCGTTTGCTTCGCCTTTATTATCAATTTTAATCTTTAAATCTCCAAAGCTTATCTTCTGATTAAACTCATTTCTTTCAACCTTTAGTTCTACTCTCCTTCCCAATCCATCATATTGGAAAGATGTCTCATCACCCAAATAGTTAACAGCACTCTCCATCTTATTTTTCGAATCAAAACTATATTGACTTATTACTTTGTTGTCAAAGATTATGTTAAGTAAATTACCTCGATTATCATACTCAAAATCCAAAGTATCCGGTATATCTTTACCTTTATAATCAAGCCTGTTACTTCCAGCTATCTGGACAAGTCTTCCTTCAATGTCATAGGAGTAATCCGCTGCTTGCAATATCCTATCCTTTGTCCAGTATTCCTGTCTTACCCTGTTTCCAAGATTGTCATAGAAATATTTATCCATTGTGTTGTTTGGTTTTGATACAGAAATCAACTGATTAAGCTCATCATAGGCATAAATGCTTTTGCCTTCAACTTCATCAAATATTGACGTTGGAGCTTTACCACCATTTAAAGTGCGATTAATTTCAGTCTTATTGCCGACTGCATCGTAAACATACGTGTATGCATCCATTATTTTACCCTTATTATCCATGTTATTCATATTTATAATTCTTGAAAGAGAATCATAAACATATTCCGTTTTCACTCCATTTGGTAAAAACTTCTCTGTGAGATTTCCCAAAATGTCATACTTGTATGTAGTTGAAAGTTTATCAGCATCTGTTACTTTTGTAAGTCTTCCCATGGAATCATAGTTATATTTCACAAGACTTCCATCAGGGTATTTCATTGATAACTTTTCTCCAGTAGGGCTCCATGAATACTCAATAGTCTTGTTCATATAGTCATTTACTTTTAGAATCTGCCCTAAAGCATCTACTTCAAAAGTTGTTGTCCCAAGCCAATCCTGAAGTTTAGTCAAATAGCCAAGAGAATTGTATTCATAATTCTCTTCTTTATCATCATTATATTTTACTTTTATTACATTATCAAGCACATCATATTTGAACTGAGTTGTGTACTCATCACTATCAGTCTTTGAGATAATATTTCCGTTCTTATCATAATCATAAACTGTAACTTTGCCACCTGGATTGATTTCTTTTGTTAATAAACCATTTAGGTTATATTCATACTTTGTAATTGCTTGTATATTTTGCGGCTGATAAACTGACTCAGCTACACCAACCTTAGTCATGCTGTCTTTCACTTCTTGAGTTATTCCACCATAACGGTGTACTTCAGTCAAATTACCTACTTTATCATATACATATTTAGTACTGTTATTTTTTGCATCAACAACTTCAACAAGTCTGTTCATTGCATCATATTTATATTGAGTCTTATTTCCGTTTTCATCAATAACTTCAGATACTTGATTTGAAGGAGTATATTTAACTGTTCTCTTGCCATTGAGTGCATTGTACAAAGCAGTAAGCCTGTCCATATTATCATATTGATACTTTGTTACACTACCTTTAGCATCAATAGTCTTGATAACATTACCGTTTTTATCATATTCAAAGGCTGTTTTAGTGTTATCAGGATATGTTATTTTTTTCACATTACCATTGGAATCATATGTGTACTCTATTATTGAACCTTTTGCGTCAGTTATAGTTTCAACATAGCCCATTGAATTATAAGAATATTTTGTTATATTCCCTAAAACATCTGTTGTCTGAATTAGATGCCCTGCTGCATCATACTTATATTCAGCAGCTTGATTAAGTGCATCAAGCACCTTTACTATATTGCCCTTTGAATCATACTGATATTTGGTTGTGTTATTGTTAGCATCTGTTATTTGTTCAAGTCTATTCAGTGAATCATATGTGTAAATGGTTTGATTTCCATTGAAATCTGTTTCTTTTATCACATTTCCATTTGAATCATATTCAAAATTAATTGTATTATTAAGTGGATCTGTCATTGAGGTAAGCAAATTTGCAGGATTATAGTTATATTTTATCTCCGCAGCATTTGGAAGTGTAACTTTAGCTATATTCCACATGCTATCAAGATCATACTTTGTCGAATTACCTAACGCATCTGTTGTTTCAATAAGATGTCCCATTGAATCATAGTTGTTCTTGATTACATTTCCAGAAGCATCCTTTTCTTCTACAACAAGACCTCTTGAATCATATTTGGTCTCTATTGTTGTCTCATCAGAATTAATTATTTTTTTAACTTTACCGTTTGCAGTATATTCATAACTAATTTCATTACCTAAAGCCTTAGTGATTTTAATAACCCTATTTTGCAAATCATACTCATAATTAGTTGTATTTCCCATTGGTTCTGTAGCTGAAATAACGTTTCCTCTATTGTCATATTCTAAGGCTGTACTAATTCCATCGGGTAAAATCATCTTGGTAGGAAGGCCTTTTTCATTATATTCAATTGATATTTCATTATTTAAAGGATCTTTGGCACTTATTAAGTTACCCTTTGCATCATAGGAATATAAATAGCTACTTCCATCAGGCATTTTCGCTAACGTTATCCGATTATTAGAGTCATAGGTATACTCAGCAATCTCCCCTAAAGGGTTAATCTCTTTTAATATGTTACCATTTGAATCGTATTCATATTTAAAGACATTACCATTCTTATCAATAAAGGATGTCTTTTGTCCATCAGAATTATAAACAGCCTTTTCATTACCATTTATATAAACAGTCTCATAGATTCTATATTGTTCATCCCACTTGTATACTATCTGAGCACCGTTTCTATCAGTTAAAGTTGTTGTTCTGGCAGTTTCATCATATACCATTGAATTCGTTGTTCCATCTGCCATTATCTGATTCAATACCCGGTTTTTATTGTCATATTCATTAGTTACTTTGGCATTGCCTAAAGGGTCAAGCACTACTGTAAGCCTATTCTTTTCGTCATAAGTATAACTTGTTTTATTTCCATCTACATCTATAAACGATGTAAGATTGTCTCCTGTATATCCATACTCAACAAATTTACCGGTATTATCGGTTATTTTCGAAAGCAAATTACCAGTATATTCAAACTTCAGGCTTCCACAATCATTACTAACTGAGGAAAGTCTCCCACTCTCATAATTTAAATCAGTTGTATTTCCTGATAAATTTTGAATTGAAAGCAAATCACCTGATAAATCAAATGTATATTTTGTTTTATCCTTTTGGGTAAGTATATATCCATTTTCTACATATTCAACTATCCCGTATTTTCCTGGCATAGGTCTAAACGTATCGTCTGAAGTTTTTGTAAACTCTTCTACACGCCCATCATTAAAGGTTATACTTACTAATTGTTCTGATACTCTTTTCAGCTTAATATCATAATCAGCATGCCAGCTCTTTCCAAGAATACTCTGCCAAATATCTACAGAATTATAATACCTCGTAAATGAAATAGGATTGTATCCATTTACTGTTATATCAGTATTACTAAAAATAAAGTTCCCTGTTGCAGAGTCAACCGGATCTTGTATAGCTATACCTTCACCTGTCAAATATCGTTCTGCTCCGATTGAATACTTTGCACCATTACAATAATCGATTAATTCTGAAGCTTTTGTTTCAGGTACTGTAAAACTATTAAAAAGTGTCTTCCTTTCTGCATTATCAGCTGTTACCTCGACAGAGTAAGATAAAAGTGTTTCATCCGGAAATTCTGGCAAAACAACATCCCAGTAAAAGTCTTTTGTTTCATTAACTGACAATGTACTAATGTTGATATCTTCATCCTCTACTATTAAACCATCTGGTAGGTTTATTCTAAGTTTAACATTTTCTGCCGCTGCCGACCCGAGATTTGTTACAAATCCTGATATCTTAACCGGATTAGGATGATACCCATTTGTTGTTGCATCAATTGTTGGAACCCTATTTAATGTCAAGCCGATAGGAGGTCTCAAGTCCTGAATGAATTCACTTAGTCCATAATATGTAACATATGTTTTGGATTCACCTGGTTGCAATTGAGTTGGATTCCAATATATACTTACAGCACTATTATTATTTGCGCTTCCTGTTCTTACTGTGTAATCCCACATCGTGCTATGAACTCTACCCCAATTTGTAAACTGTACTTTATCCGGTTTATTATCAGTTCTAAGAAGTGTTCCTTGTGCTATAACAGATGGATTTGTCAGACTATCAAATGCTTGCCAGTAATCCGGTATATTATCACCCGTCAACTCAAGTTCAGTTGTTACTGCACCATATCCCGGTATTCTAAATGGAGCTGCATCATTATAACCAAGCATTGTATCCATCATTATTCTTGTTCCTATACTGTGAGCTGAAGTGTCATTATTGTTAACAGTATATTTAATCTGAACAGTGTCAGCTTTACCACTATTGGAATTCGAAACAATCTTTAGCTCCTGATTAATTAATATACCATTTATTATTTGAGTGGCAGAAGTAGATAAATCAGATTCTTTTGGATTTACTGATCCTGCTGTAAAATAATAATTTGAACCATCTACTTTTATTGTAGTAAAAGATGTTCCTGGACTAGGATGTCCATAAAGCAATTTTTTGAAGTCATCATTTGGATTTGTAAGATTTCCGTAGGTTGTGCCAACAGTAAATCTGCCACTATTTGCAACAAAATATTCTACTAGGTTGTTATACATTTTTCCATTTACATAACACTGATCATCAGGATAAGCAGCATATGCAGGCATAAAACTTGTAACTAAAAATGTCAGTATTAATGTAAATACAGCAACCTCTCTTAAAAACTTTCTCATTCTTAAAAGTCCTCCTAAATTTCTTTATCTTTATAGATCAACAGTAGCCCTTAATCTACTGGAGACACCAAATAAATAATTCTATTTAAGCATCAAATTATTTGCCCTTAAAAGTGAAAAAATGATAAGCGCAAATTTTAAGTAACTGCTTGCGGACATAGTTGCTGTAATTTCTGTTAAATTTTCTTATTAGTAACAAAGTATATATAATATCTGCTCAAATAATTGGTAATTTAAATTAGACTTTTGGATTATTTATTGTATTAATACGCAGATTAACATAGGAAGTGAGTAAATAAAATAACAAATGATTTATCAATAACAGTGATATTTTTTAGACAACCCATTTATAGATTGTATTTGAAGCAAGTTTGTACCAAAACTAATATACATGTAATTATTGATTTATGTAAAAATTATAACATGATGGATTATTTTTGTAAATGCCTATTTTGAACAGTACTGAACAGTGCAAGAAATGGATAAGGATAGTTAAAGCCGAAAGTGTTGCAATCATGGAAAAGTTAGCGTTAATCTCCTAAATGATTCTGATGTAGGTATCATAGAAATTGATGGATATAAAATCATCTTTATTGATGTTCCAAGAGCAGATTATAAGCAAAAGCCTGTTTATGTGGGACAAAATCCGCTTACTGGAACATACAAACGAAGTTTTGAAGGTGATTACAAATGTACTGAAGCTGAAGTAAAAGCTATGTTTGCAGATCAGAGTTCAGAAGGTCAGGATTTAAGAATTCTTGAATATTTCAGTATTGATGATCTTGACATGGACACTATAAAAAGCTATAGAAACAGATTTGCAGCGCTTAACCCAGACCACCCTTGGGTGGATTTAGACGTAAAAGAATTTCTAAAACAACTACAGGTTCTAGCTGAAGACAGAAAAACAAGAAAAGAATGTGTTACAGTAGCAGGACTTCTTTTCTTTGGCAAGAGCAATCCAATTACTGAAGCATTTCCAGAATTTTTTATTGATTATAGAGAAAACCTTTCTGATGATCCTGAATTCCGATGGACGGATAGGATATGGCCGGATGGAAGATGGGAAACAAATTTATACCAGTTTTATTTCAAGGTAATTAGAAAACTTACTGAGGGGCTAAAAATACCTTTTCATATGGAATATCTTGTACGAATTGACGAAACTCATGTGCACCAAGCAGTAAAAGAAACATTTGTAAATTGTATTATTCATGCCAATTACAATTTGCCTACAGGAATAGTTATCATCCGTGATAAAACTGGCTATACGTTTTCTAATGCAGGCCGAATGAAAATACCTCCGGAAATTGAGTTACAAGGTGGTAATTCTGTTCCTAGAAATAGAACAATTCAATTCAAAAAATATTTAGCCTTATAAACTTAGGAGAGCGAGCAGGTTCAGGTTTACCAAAGATCCTTCGTGCATGGAATGAACAACATTGGAGAAATATAGAGTTGAAAGAGGAAACTTTGGACTGTTTCATTGATTCCAGATGATGATATCCTTAATCTTCTGATAGAATCGTTTTTCAGACGCTCGGATATCTCTAATACGTTCTATTAACTCATCAAAATAGTCTGCACCAAACTTTTTAGGGTTTTTTAAACGTTCATCATTCATAGTAAATCCTTTTTTTATATATTCCGTAAGGATTTCACTTGCCCAACATCTAAATTGATTACCTACATGTGAGCGAACTCGATATCCTATAGCAAGTATCATATTTAAGTTATAATACTCTATATCTCTTTTAACCTGTCTCTCGCCCTCTTTTTGAACTATTCGGAATTTCCGAACAGTTGCCTCTTCACTTAATTCGCTATCAGAAATGATGTGTTTTATATGTTCATTTATTGTATTTACACCTTTTTGATATAATTGAGCTATTTGCTTTTGATTTAACCAATAGTATCTTCTTCAAAGAAAACATCAATTTTTGTTTTTCCATCTTCTGTCTGGTATATTAGAAGCTCACCTTTATTTTGATTATCCAATTCATTATTCATATTCTATCTCCCTCGTAAAAATAATAAGTTTGATTCTTGAACGCAACAACCAAACATATGTTTTTTATGTATAATAATTATACTAAAACAAAATAAAAATGCAAGAAATTGTGTGCTATTTATTTGTTAAGGCCATTTTAAAAAATAACCTATTGTAGCTACAGGCAGTGAGTTACAAAAAACTATCATGATTATATTAAAGAATTCTACTTATACAGGTTCCTCATCCAAACTCAATAATTTATATACAGTAGTTCTAGACATTCCAAGAGCTTTAGATATTTCTGAAATGTTCATGTTTTGTTTCTTCAGTTTCTGTACAGCTGCCCAGTCCTGTAAATCTTTCACTTCCTTTTTCACCACCTTTCGTTTTGGCTTATGAAAGGTATGTTAATACAATAATCGGAAGTGTTCAATTCTAAACGTTAATTATATCTATTTAAAGAATAAAACTGTGTAAACTTTTTTATGGTACTCTTAAAAAGTGTTCAGTTTTATTCGTGAATCAATGTTCATTTTAATTATAAATCAACACCAGCTTCTTTCAGACTAATTATTTGACGTGCTTCGTTCTGTTCTTTAATAAATAACGAGTGCCTTTACATCTAAAAACTAATGCTAATAGTTTTACAAAAAATATCCGATTATATTTATTGAGTATTCTTTATATAAGGTTACTATTTGTTACACTAACTGCTTTGTTTGATAAAGAATAATATAAATGATAATAACGAACATTATCACTTTTAAACATGATAGCACTAATTACTCCCTTGTCTTTACAAATTTATTAAATTAACCCTAGAAATAATTAATAATACGCTAAAAGGAGGATTTTTTATGTCAGTAGTATGGACTTCTAACTTGTCGATCGGTGTTAAATTGATTGACGATCAACACAAAGTATGGTTTGAAAAGGCTAATAGCCTGTTTGAAGCAGGAAAAGAACAGAGGGCAAAGGATTACATCAATACCATGCTTAATTTCTTAGATGAGTATACAAAGCAGCATTTTAAAGATGAAGAAGCCTATATGGAAAAAATCCGTTACCCTGATATTGCTGTTCAGAAGAGAGCACATGCAAACTTTGTCAAAGAACTTGCTAAATTAAAGAGCGATTATAACGAGTCCGGTGGTAATATTCTAGTTATACTTAACGCCAATAAAATGGTTATAGACTGGCTTACCAATCACATAAAAACCATGGACAAAAAAATAGGCGATTATTCACAAACTCTTTAGTTAATAATTATGGAATAAAATGGGGCTAACGGCCCCTTTTTTTACGTTATTAAATTTACTGGTATATTCAGACTGGAAACTTCCACAAATCTTTACTCACTTTTCAAATACCATAAGCTACCGTCATTTTTAATTACTACAGTAATACCATTGTTTGCATTTGCTATTTTCAACTTTAATTGGTTTTAAATATTCTACTGTAAAATTACTAATATATGTTAAATAAACTATGCCTGCTATTATTCGAGAAAAATGTGTAAAGCAATATTGACAACTTCATATTAATGACAGAACTATAGTAGCCTACCAGATTCTAGCCAGGTACGAAAAGGTTAAGGCATAATTTTTTTAGCTCAAAGCTGTACAACTCCTATATAAAAATGTTCCGGCTTTGAAACCTTATTTAATTATGCAGGAGATATTAATGAAAAGAGTTGCTTGTTATGTTAGGGTTAGTACCGATAACCAAATAGAAAACTATAGTATAGACGAACAAACAGAACGTCTAAAAGCATATTGTAAAGCAAAAGACTGAACAGGGTACAATTATGTTGATGGCAATCTGGTTGTAAATGAATATGAGGCCATG
>CAYXPB010000186.1:0-10436 GCA_964466645.1 uncultured Acetivibrio sp.
CCGATAGCTGATATAAGAACACCTAAAACGGCGTTACTGGAAGCAAGAAGCGATTTTGCAATAGCAGTTGTAAAAGAAAAAATATATGTATTTGGAGGTAAAGATAATGAAAATGATTACCTCAATACTATGGAGGAGTATGATACAAATTCGACTTCCTGGACTTTGATTAACAGCGGTATGCCGGTTGAGAGACGAGGACATGGAGCTGCTGAAATTAATGGGAAGATATATATATTAGGCGGAAGAAACGCATCAGAATATGTTCATGCAGTTGAAGAGTATGATCCACTGACAGGAAGATGGGCAAAAAAAGCAGGTATGCCGTCAGGAAGAGAAGGACTCGGAGTAGTAGAACTAAATGGTAAAATATATGCAATTGGCGGTCTTAAGAGTAAGTATTTAAATACAGTTGAAATTTATGATCCTGAAACAGATAAATGGGAGTTCGGGGAAAGCATGCCTACTGCTAGAAGCCATATGGCAATTGCGGCAGTAAACGGCAAAATATATGCTATAGGTGGAAAGGGTACTGGTGGCTATAATTTAAATGTAGTAGAGGAATATGATCCCTTTACTGATTCGTGGCTCAGGAAGGCTGATATGCCTACTAAAAGAAGTGGAATGGGGGCGGCTGAGCTAAACGGAAAGATATGTGTAATAGGAGGGAGTTCAGGTAAAAAAGTAGAGGAATATAATCCCGCCGACAATACATGGTCAGCTAAAGGTGACATGACAGAAGAGGTAACAGGATTGGGTGTGGCAGTTGTAAATGGAAAAATATATCAATTAGGTGGAGAGCTGAGTAATACCGTCAAATATTCTTCAAAAGTATACGATTATGACCCTGCGGCAGATTTGAGGAGGCCGAGGTCAGGAATGCTTACCGAGAGAAGTGAATTTGCAGTAGCTGTTGCAGGCGGAAATATATACATCTTTGGAGGAAAGCGTGGAAATAACAATTACTTGAATACTGTTGAAGTGTATGATACAAAATCAGAAGCCTGGACTGATGTTAACAGTAGTATGCCTCTTGAAAGAAGCGGGCATGAAGCAGTAATTTTAAATGGTAAAATATATATATTGGGCGGAATTAACGGATCGGGATATATAAATGCAGTCGAAGAGTATGACCCAATAAACGAAAGTTGGACAAACAAAGCAGGTATGCCTACAGGAAGAGAAGGGGCAGGAGTTGTTGAACATAACGGTAAAATATATGTTATTGGCGGACAAAGAGGCAATAGCTATTTGGCCACGGTTGAAGTATACGATCCTGCAACAGATAAATGGGAAACTAAATCAAGTATGACCACATCAAGATCTTACCTTGTGGCAGCAGCGGTAAATGGCAAGATATATGCAATAGGTGGAAAATACAACAAGGACAGTCTGAAAATAGTCGAGGAATATGACCCCGTTACAGATTCCTGGACCAGAAAGACTGATATGCCTACAGCAAGATACAATATGAAGGCAGCAGCACTAAACGGAAAGATAAGTGTAATTGGAGGGCTACCATACCGAAAAGTAGAAGAATACAATGTGGCGAGCAATACATGGACTTCTAAGGGCAATATGGAATACTCGACAACTGGATTAGGTATTGTAGTAATAAACGATAAAATATATGAACTGGGCGGAAATAGCGGATCAGATTATTTATCGGGAGTATATGAATATGATCCTGTTACCGATGTAAGAAATCCAAAGCCTTCAATGATGACGGCAAGGAGTAATTTTGCTGTTGCTTCAGTACACGGAAAGATATATGTTTTTGGCGGTAAAAACAGCAACAACAGCTATCTGAAAACTATGGAAGTGTATGATCCTGACTCGTCAATATGGAAAAGTGCAGGAGCTGTTCAGACAGCTAATGCATATCATGGGGCTGTAGAGGTAAATGGAAAGATATATGTTGTTGGAGGAAAAATGTCCAATAAAATTGAAGAGTATGACCCTGCCACCGGAATATCGATAATAAAGACACAAATACCGACTTTCAGGTATGAACTTGGGGTAGCAGCGGTTAATGGAAAGATATATGTTATTGGGGGATACAGAGGAAGCAGCCCATACTATACAAATGTAGTAGAAGAATACAACCCTCAAACAAATACATGGTCAACAAAAGCATCTATGCCTACAGCAAGATGTGGATTCGGTACAGCTGTTGTAAACGGTAAAATATACGCTATAGGAGGGAAATCACCCAACGTTACGGATATAGTAGAAATGTATGATCCTTCTACCGATACATGGTCAGCAAAGACAAGTATGCCTTCAAAGAGAAGAAATCTTGCTGTTACTGTTCTCGATGATAAAATATATGCATTGGGAGGATATGATAACGGTTATCTGAATATAATGGAGAAATATGACCCATTAACAGATAGTTGGAGTGCAACTGCAGGAATTTCAATTCCGAGAAGATTTCTGACTCTAACAACAATAGGGAAAAGGATGTATGCTATTGGCGGATATACAAGTGATGGGTGTTCGAATACAGTTGAAGAATATGACATGGCAACAGATTCATGGAAATTAAGGTCATCTATGATTAAGGGAAGATATGGACATGCCAGTGTTGCTTATAACGGAGAAATATATGCAATAGGAGGATATAACAGTAATAATTTGGATTCAATAGAAAAATTCAATCCGTTGCTAAAGGATGCATGTGAAGTTAAATTACATACGTTAAAAGAACGAGCATATCACGGTGCAGTAGAAGTAAACGGAAAACTATATATCATAGGAGGAAGAAATTCATCTCTTCTGAGTTCAGTTGAAGAATACGATCCTGTAACGGGTATAAGTACTGAAAAGGCTCCCATGCCCGAGGTAAGATATGATCCTGGAATTGTAGAAACAAATGGCAAGATATATGTTGTAGGAGGAAGTGTCAGCACTTATTCATATTATTCTGACACTGTACTCGAATATGATCCAAAGACTAATACATGGTCAATAAAAGCTTCTATGATTACTCCAAGAAGCGGCCTTTGTACCGAAGTTGTTAACGGCAAGATATATGCGGTAGGAGGAAGAAACTCCAGCGGGTACGTGAATGTAGTTGAAGAATACGACCCTTTCACAGATTCATGGTCAACAAAGGCAAGTATGCCTACCGCCAGGACATATTCTGCTGCTGCAGCACTAAACGGCAGGATATATGTTGTTGGAGGAGATGGTATAGGTGGATGTTTTAATTCTTTAGAAGTGTACGACCCATCCACAGATGTATGGAGTATTAAGAAAGGTATTTCTATACCAAGACAATATTTGTCTTTGACAGCTGTAGGCAATAAACTTTATGCAATAGGCGGAAAAAGTGATAATGGTACTGTTAATACAGTTGAAGAGTATGATTCAGTCTCTGATACATGGAGAACAAAAGCCTCTATGATGGGTATAAGATATGGACATGCAGCTGTTGAACTTGACAGTGAAATATATTTATTTGGCGGATACAACAGTGGTTATTTATGCACAATTGAAAAGTTCAATCCACTTTCGGAAGATAAATCGGAAATCAAGGAGGATTGGATGACAGGCCGTAATCAGCATGGAGCGGCAGAGGTAGACGGCAAAATATATGTGATAGGCGGAAGTCTTACATCCGCTGCAAATTCTGTTGAGGAATATGATCCTACAACAGGAGTTTGGAGTAAAATGGCACCTATGCCTACTGACAGATATAACCTTGGAGTGGTGGAAGTTAATGGTAAAATCTATGCTATAGGGGGATATAACAGAAGTGCAAGAACTGAAGTAGAAGAGTATGATCCAAAGACCAATATATGGACTAAAAAATCTCCTATGCCATTAGCAAATTATAGATTTGGTATAGCAGCAATGAACGGTAAGATATATGTAATAGGTGGATCCAATAACGGATGTCTTGATACTGTTGAGGAGTATGACCCTGTAACAGACACCTGGACATCTAAGGCAAATATGCCTACCAAAAGACACTCGTTAGCAGTTGCGACACTTAATGGTAAAATATATGCGGTAGGAGGATATGACGACAGTTATATAAATACAGTAGAAGAATATGACCCTTTGACAGACACATGGAGTGTTAAGTCGGGACTTTTAAAAGCGAGGAGTTATCATACCTTAACAGATGCAGGAAACAAGCTTTATGCAATAGGTGGAAATAACAAGAACGATTATTCTGTGGAAGAGTATGATCCTACTGCCGATACATGGACTATGAAATCCTCGATGATAACAGACAGAGGTAATCATCATGCAGCAGTGGAATGTAATGGAGAAATATATGTATTAGGTGGGGGAAGTTATCGGAATTCCGTTGAAAAGTTCAACCCTCTTTCCCCAAATACATCAGAACTGATACTGAATTCGTTAACTCCAAGAGCATATCACGGAGTGGCAGAATTAAACGGAAAAATATATGTAATAGGTGGAAAAAACGCCAATTGTCAGAATATAGTTGAAGAGTATGACCCGGCAACCGGGGTATGGAGCAAAATGGCACCAATGCCAACAAAACGATATAAATTCGGAGTTGCTGTGGTGAATGGAAAAATATATGCTATAGGCGGTTGCTATTCAAGTGGTTCATGGAAATATTATAATACAGTTGAAGAGTATGATCCTCAGACAAACTCATGGAAAACAAAAGCTCCTATGCCGACAGCAAGAAGCGGACTTGGTTTGGCAGCAGTAAATGGAAAGATATATGCAATAGGAGGAATAGCACCCAATGTGGCTGGTTTTTATACAAATATAGTAGAGGAATATGACCCGGAAACAGATTCATGGACCACAAGGACAGGCATGAATACAACAAGAAAGGAACTTCAGGCTGTGGCACTGAACGGTAAAATATATGCTGTCGGGGGACATAACGGGACATACCTAAGTACAGTTGAGGAATATGACCCGGTCACCGATTCGTGGTCATATAAGCAGGGGATGCCTACAGCCAGAAATAATTTTGGTATAGCCTCAATCAACGGGAAAATATATGCATTGGGAGGGTATAACGGCAGCTATACAAATACAGTAGAAGAATATGATCCATTTGCAGACTCATGGAAGGTCAAGCAGCGGATGCCTACACCTAGGGAAGGTATCGGTGTAGTGGGTGTAGATGGTGAAATATATGCAATTGGAGGATATGACCGCTGTTACTATAACACTATAGAGAAATATTCAGTGCAGGGGGGTTGGAGCACAAGAGCTCCATTAGATACAAAGAGGTCATATGCTGCTACTGCACAGCTTTATAACAAAATATATGTGGCAGGTGGGCGTGACTATTACGGTAATGGAACCATTGGCTCACTGGAGGAATATGACCCTACAACTAATTTATGGACAAGTAAAACTTCCATGAATATTCCACGCTGGGGTCTGGGACTTACAGCGGCAAACGGTAAAGTGTACGCTGTAGGAGGTATCAAGAGCGGAGATCAAGACAGATGTGCCGGAACTGTGGAAGAATATAATCCCCTTACGGAAAACTGGAGTTATAAGAATGATATGCCGACTAAGAGAGCCGGACTTGGAGTTGTTACCCTGGATTCAGGACAGGGACAGAGGATTTATGCAATAGGCGGATTTAACGAACAACATCTTGCAGCGGTTGAAATATTTAACCCTGTCACAGGCCTATGGACAACAGCCGCACCTTTACAGACACCACGGAGTTGGTTCGGAGTGGAAGTGTTGGGTGGAAAAATATACGTTATGGGCGGACAAGGAGAAGACGGAAAATATCTTAATAGTGTTGAAATATATGATCCGATGGAGGATAAATGGACATATGGGCCTGATATGCCTACATCACGAAGCAGGCTTGGAGTTGCAAAAATTGACGGAAGGCTTTATGCAGTGGGAGGATGGAATGAAGGCTATATAAACAAAGTTGAGGAATATAACCCTGTACTGAGCAGATGGACAATAAGAGCCGGAATGCCCAGCGGAAGATGTGGTTTTGGCATTGCAGCAGTAAACAACAGTATATATGTAATTGGTGGAGATAACCAATATACAGGTGACACGCTGGACAAAGTTGAACAATTCAGCTTGAACAGTGTTAGTCACTAAGGAATAGCCGAATTTATATTTTCGGCATTCCTAAACAATTGGAATAAATCTTAAGGAGGATAAATAGATGAGAAAACTACAAAAGTTGATAGCTGCTGCATTGACAGTGATGTTTATAATAAATTCCACAATTGTTACAAATACATATTCCATGATGGAGAAGGAAGTATATGCAGAAAGTGAAAATCAGCATTATACTGCTACACAAGAGAACAATCCTGCAACTGTAGCTTCAGAGGTTTATTCGGACAAGAGTCAAATAGTCAATACAATAGAGTATATGACACTTGATTCAGACGAATATAACATGGTTATAGGAGAGTCAATAAGTACAGTGGTTGGGGCAGTTTACTCCGACGGCAGCACATGTGTCTTAACTGAAGACGTGATATATAAAACAGCGGAAAGCAGCATAGCTGTCGTCAGTCGGGAAGGCATACTGAATGCGACAGGAACGGGCGAAACTACTTTGACAGCCTTTTATAAAGGTTTTACAACAAGTTCAATAATAAAAGTTTCTTCAAAAAGGTTGTTACCACCTGTATTAAATCTTTCTGAAGAAAACGGGAAAATTATTTTAAGCTGGAGCGGAGATAAAAATTCAGAGTATTACACAATAAAAAGAGGAACAGATCCATATAATCTTGTAGAGATAGCATCAGAAATAAAGGATACCACCTTCACAGACAGTGATGTAACAGACGACTTTGAGTACTATTATGCCGTTACAGCTGTAAATAAGGATATTGAAAGCGCTGATTCAAATATAGTTGTAAACAGACAAACTACCCCGGAGACTCCCATTCTTTATGGAATGAGAAAGCAAAAAAGTATACGCCTGAACTGGACAGTGAAAAACAATACAGCAAAATACGAACTGTATAGATCTGAAAACTCAGGAGGACCATATGAGCTTGTTTCCTGTGAAAAAGAACAAAAACAATATATTGATAATGACGTAAAGGATGAGGATACTTACTATTATGTTGTAAAAGCTGTTGACAAACAAGGTAATGAAAGCAGTTATTCCAATGAAGTCAAAATAGAAGCGTCAGTTAAGCCGGCAAAATTTGACCCTGATGGAGACGATGATCAGGATGGAATTTCCAATGAAGAAGAGCTTTTCCTGGCTACCGACATAAAAAGTGATGATACTGACCAGTATGGAATTAATGATAATGTAAAATTAAAGCAATTAAAGGCAGACCCCTTAAGAAAAGGGCAAGAAAAAAACCAAAATATAGAAATACAGAGCATGTCGCAAAATAATAAAAATGGAAACGGAAAGAACAATGCAAAAAATAACCGAAAAGCTGGCGGCAAGAAGATAAAAAGGCAGGTTAAGGCTCACAACGGGAGGATTACAGTTGATGTAACAGGATATGAGGATTTGGAAAATGCGCCTTTAACCGCAGAAGAAATTGAAGACGAATACCTGAATACACTAAAAGGAGTAGTGGGAAGTCCTGTAGAAATAGATGCAGGTGGAACAGAAATTGAGAATGCTACAATATCAATCACTTATGATAAAAACGCTTTGAAAGGAACAATAGAAGATAATCTTACAATTTACTGGGTAGACAAAGACAACTCCCAGCTTGTTCCATTGGACAACCTGAAGATTGACAAGGAAAAAGGTATTGTCAGTGCCGACACCCCTCACTTCAGCACATACATCCTTGGGGACAATACCATCTTAGGAGAAAGTATCATACCCGGAAGCCTGCTCAATACAGACATTGTTTTTGCAGTGGATCGGTCATACAATATGGGAATTAAGGACGCCGACAAATACCGTTACAAACTGATAGAAACCTTTGTAAGCAATCTGAATGAGCTCAATGCAGGCACTGATAAGTTAAAGATAGCCTTAGTAGACTTTTCTGAGTTTGCCCAGAGGAGGGAAAGTCTGACAAGTGATGCTGCACTACTCGGACAGAAACTTGCCACGATGAAAGCAGAAATACCGGGCGGTTCAACTAATATAGCGGAGTCTTTGTGGATACCAAGATTCATGTTTTCACAAAGGACAGGAAAAAAACTCCTTGTTATCTTGACGGACGGAAAAGACACAAGCGGAAATATAAGGCAGGGAATTGAAAAAATAGCCGGAAGCCTGGATGCTAAAATCATGGTAAATACAGTAGCAGTTGGAGAAAACACCGATTCTGAACTACTTCGGAATATAGCCTCAATAACCGGAGGGGCATATTTTACCTTGAACACATCCGATGCGGTTCAGGCAAATCAGGATATAGAAGAAATTTACAGAAAGATAATAAAACAGACAGTGATACAGGATATGACCGAACCTCCAGATGAATTGGGGGATGCGGTAATAAAACTTATGCTGAACTCGGAAGATTACAGGGGATTGGATAATGAGGAGGCCTTGAGGCTTTATGCCTTAAAGACCAATGCAAATATTCTGACCGGAAACTATGTGGAAAATGCAACAGACATAAGTATAGGCAATATAACAGGAATGAATATATCGCTTGGAAGGACATACAACTCTGATGCAGCAAATGAAAGCACAGTAATAGGAAACGGTTGGCGTCTTAATTACGATTCCAATGTAAAAATAAAGGATAACATAGGTATTGTAACTGCAAACGGCTTAAACCTTCGTACCCAGCCTGTATCAAACCTCCAGACAAATAACATTATCACAGTGCTGTCCAGAAACAAAACAGTTGAGTTTTTAGACACCCAACCGCAAACAATTGGAGGTATACAGTGGCGCAAAGTCAAGGTGTTTGATGGGACTGCATCCTACGAGGGATATATAGCATGCACCTACGTAAAAACAATAACAACAGGAGCTGAAGTAACCTACGGGTCAGGCACTAAAGCCGTATTTCAGGCAATATTAAACGGTCAGGGCAATGTTACAGGTTATGAACCTGTATTTGGAGTGCACGATAGGCTTAATAAAACAGCTTCCGGCTTTGAAGTGGTCAGAAAAGACCAGACAAAATATACCTACAATACTTATGACAGCAGTGATGCTGTATACAGACTAAGCAGCATTGCAGACAGAAACGGCAACAAGCTGGAAATGTATTATGACCCGACTAAAAAGAAATTACTTGAAGTGACAGACCCGGTCGGAAGGACAATAGCCCTTGTATACAACAATGACGACAAGGTGACCCAAGTGTTTGACACTGCTGGAAGATGTGTGGAATACAGCTATGACGAAAAAGGAAACCTGGTAACAGTAAGAGATCAGGGTGGAAACAGGACAACATATACGTACAAGGAATGCCGTGAAGCAACCCAGGATGGAAACAACTACTCATATGTCAATGCATACAGGCTGTCCTCAATAACTGATGCAAACGGACATACAGCAGTAAGAAATGAATATGATGTATTCGGAAGGCTGGTAAAACAATACGATGCAAACAACAATGTCAGATATCAGATATATAAAGACGTATATAAGTATGAAAACGGTGATATAGTAAGCTCAAACTCCGAACTTGCACGTTACTATATAGATGAAAACGGGTATGAGTCGAAAATATTGTTAAACCCCATTACAAATAAGATAAAAAGTGAAACCGACGTACTCGGGCAGACAACTGAATACTCGTACCAAATGGATTACAATGGTAACGGAACAGGGTGGACCGACATATCCAACCTGGACTTTGATACCGAAACACAAAACAGCCTGTACTACAGTGCAATATCCACAGGCAATAAGCCTGAAAGGATAACCATAAAAGATAAAAACGGTTACAGCACCCAATATGAATACGATGAAATAGGCAACACCGTATCGATAAAGGATATAGGATTAACCCAAAATAACACGGTGACAATGGAGTATGATGCCAACAACAACCTTACCCAAAGAACCGACAGGAAAAATAACACCACAACCTACACATATATTGACAATAAGCTCTCTACGGTAGAAGACCCTTACGGCAATACCGTAAGTTACACGTATTCAGATTGTGAACTTGCCCCGGGCATGACAGCCTACGGACTTGTTTCAACAGAAACAGAAAGAAGAAAGGACAGCAGTGGAAACCTGATTGAATTTAAAACCACCGGGTACAACTACCAGTATGACAATGTGAACAAGGTTGAAACCATTAAGACAACCGACACATTAAATAACATACACACAACAAGGTACGATGGGCTCGGAAGGGTTTTCAGGATTACCGATGCCAACGGACATGCAACGAGGTACTATTATGATATCGTGGGCAGACTCATAAGAGAAGTAGACCACTTGGGACATACAACAACAATCAAGTATGACAATGCAGGCAATAAAAGATTTGTAACAGATAAAAACTTCAATACAACAGAGTACATATATGATGATG
>CAYXPB010000187.1:0-10427 GCA_964466645.1 uncultured Acetivibrio sp.
AATGTGCAGGAATGGATTAAAGCCGGTGCAATTGCGGTTGGGGTAGGAGGAAATCTTACTGCTGGTGCTAAAAAAGGCGACTATAACTCCATAACTGAGACGGCTAAACAATTTATCCAGAAGATAAAGAGTTTGTGAAAATGTTTAAATATTGAGTTACCCAGTGAAAATGGGACTCAGGTTTAAATATATTTTTATTTTGAAGGAGTGGGTATTAATGATCAAGAAGTTTTTAAAAAGGGCATTGGCATTTGTGTTTATCAGCAGTCTTTTGATGACACTTTGCCCAACGGAGGGTTTGGCAGATTATCCGATTTTCACTCAGCGTTATACGGCAGACCCTACAGCGTTGGTGTATGACGGCAGACTTTATGTGTATGCTTCACATGATGCAGATGCTACAGCTGATCAATCAACGTACAATATACCTGATATTACTTGTATGTCAACAGATGACATGAAGAACTGGACCGACCACGGAGAGGTTTTTAATGCTAAAAACGATTCCAAATGGGCTAATGTTTCATGGGCACCTTCAATTGTATACCGCAATAATAAGTTTTATTTGTATTATGGTAATGGAGGAAACGGCATTGGTGTGGCAGTGAGCGACAGTCCGACAGGCCCCTTCAAGGATCCTCGTTCAAGTGCTTTAGTAACTATGAATACTTCAGGAGTACAGCCTGCAACTGATATGTGGTTGTTTGACCCGGGGGTTTTTGTTGATGATGATGGACAGGCATACATGTATTTTGGTGGAAACGGACAAAGCAACATCAGGGTTATCAAGTTAGGTAGCGATATGATAAGCACTGTAGGTTCTGCTAGTACAATGACTGCTCCGCGCTTTTTTGAAGCTGCTTGGGTACACAAGTACAAAGGCAAGTATTATTTTTCATATGCAAGTGATTTTTCACAAGGTGCATCAAAGATTGAATACATGATTAGTGACAAACCTACATCAGGTTATACATATAAGGGAGTTATATTACCACAGCCTCCTGACAATTATAATAACAATAATCATGCTACTACACTAGAATTTAATGGCAATTGGTATGTCGTATATCACAACAGGAATTTAGGCAAACAAAGAGGAGTAGAGACAAACTATCAAAGAAATGTAGCCATTGATCAGATGGTTCACAACTCTGACGGTACTATCAAGGAGGTAGTTCCGACAGTAGATAGTTTGAAGCAGATCAAATATGTTGACCCATTTGTTAAAAATACTGCTGTAAACATGCATAAAGAGTCCGGTATTGAAACTGAAGAATGCGGTGAAGGCGGACGTAATGTAGGATTTTTACAAGACGGTGACTGGATCCAAGTTAAAGGAGTAGATTTTAAAGATGGTGCAACGGAGTTTGAAGCTAGGATGGCAAGTGATTTAAATGGCGGAAATATAGAAATTAGGCTAGGAAGTCCGACAGGAAAATTAGTTGGGACATGTAAAGTAGAGGGAACAGGCGGCTGGCAGACTTATGAAACTAAAACTTGTTCAATCTCTGGAGCTACTGGTGTTCAGGATGTATTCTTTAAATTTACAGGTACTGGCGATTATTTATTTAATTTTAGCTGGTGGAAGTTTAAGGGAGCTAGCAGCGTACCTACAAGTACTCCTACACCTACACCTGTAATAACACCTACACCTACTCAAGTATCTGAATTTGTTTACGGAGATGTTAATGGAGATGGATTTGCGAACTCATTGGATTTTGGACTTATGAGACAGCGTTTGATTGGAATTATAAGCGAGTTCCCTTATTCAAATGGTGAAAGGGCAGCGGATTTAGACCTAAATGGTACTTTTAATTCATTGGATTTTGGTGCTATGAGACAATATATTCTGGGAATTATAAGTAAGCTTCCAGTAGTGAGGTAATTATAGCAAAATTCCCAATATAAATTTAAAGGATCAAGTATTCAGCAAACAAATAAAGAAAATATAGGATCCATATTTATAAGGCCATTTCAAAAAATACAATACAATATTTATGCTGCAAATACCCTAACAGAAGCTTAAATGCTTTAAAGCATAGGAACATATTTAGCAGTGTATAAAGTGTAAATTGAATTTTTTGGAATGGCCATAAATTTGCTTTTTTTTAAATTGAAATAATTAGATTTATATTTTTTGGGGGTACCATTATGGCAAAAGTAATATGTTTTGGTGAAATAATGTTAAGGCTTTCACCGCCTGGATATTTAAGGTTTGTACAGGCGAATTCTTTTGATGCGATATTTGGAGGAGGGGAGGCAAACGTTAGTGTTTCCCTTGCTAACTATGGAATAGATACGGCTTTTGTTACAAAAGTACCGGATAACCCTATTGGGCAATCGGCAATAAATGAACTCAGGAGATATGGTGTTGATACCCGTTTTATTGAAAAGGGTGGAGAAAGGCTTGGCATATACTTTCTCGAAAAGGGTGCATCCCAAAGGCCATCAAAGGTTATATATGACAGAGCTTATTCCGCTATTTCCGAAGTGAAAACAGGAGATTTCAACTGGAAGAATATATTTGAAGGAGCCCAATGGTTTCATTTTACCGGTATTACTCCTGCATTAGGAGATGATGTTGCCAAGTTGGTCCACGAAGCCTGTAAAGTGGCAAAGGATAATGGCTTGAAGGTGAGCTGTGACTTGAACTTCCGAAAGAATTTATGGTCGCCGGAAAAAGCGGGGCAGGTGATGCGCGAACTTATGGAATACGTAGATTTGTGTATTGCGAATGAGGAAGATGCAGAGAAGGTTTTCGGAATAAAAGCGGAAAACAGCGATATTACAGGAGGCAAACTGAGTACTGAGGGATACAGGGATGTTGCAAAAAAGCTCAAAGAGAGATTTGGATTTGAAACTATAACCATTACCTTAAGGGGAAGCATTTCCGCTTCGGATAACAATTGGGCTGCAATGATATATGAGGGTAAAGAGTTTTACTTCTCGAAGAATTATCCTGTGCATATTGTGGACAGGGTTGGAGGAGGAGATTCTTTTGGGGGAGGACTGATATATGCGATGCTAAATCAATACAATATGCAAGATACAATTGAATTTGCAACGGCTGCTTCTTGTCTGAAGCATTCAATCGAAGGGGATTTTAACCATGTGACTGTAAGTGAAGTGAAAGCTCTTATGAATGGTAACAGGTCAGGAAGGGTGGAAAGATAGCAATGATAGATATAGTTGACAGGCAGTACTTGGTTTATGCTGTAAATCAAGCGGTTAATGCTATTCAAATAACTGATATTCATACTCATTTATATTCCGAATGCTTCGGAGGTCTGCTTCTGTATGGAATAGATGAATTACTGACCTATCATTATCTGGTGTCGGAAGCAATGCGGCATATTAATATGGATTATGACAGCTTTTTTTCAATGGGCAAGGCGCAGCAGGCGGAATGTGTATGGGATACTTTATTCGTAAACAATACACCTTTAAGCGAACCTGCCAGATCTATTATTACGATATTTAACAGGTTGGGGCTTGATGTCAACATAAAGAATTTGAACTATTACAGGGAGTATTTTGAGTCTAGAACACTTTCATCCCATATAGATCATGTTTTAGAAGTCGCTGGTATCAAGTGCCTTGTTATGACTAATGATCCTTTAGACGAAGCTGAACGTGCTGTGTGGGAAAGCGTATATAAATGTGATAATCGTTTTAAGGCTGCCCTTCGCGTGGATAAGTTGTTAGACAATTGGGAGGAAGCTGTATTGCTGCTCGCAAGAATTGGCTATAAGGTGAACAGCGATTTATCTGAGGCTACTATTGATGAAATAAAAAGGTTCCTTCTCGAATGGATAGAAAAAATGGAAGCCTTATACTGCGCGGTGTCAGTAACTCCGAATTTTTGTATTTCTGATGGATCAATAAGGGCGAAAATTATTGAAGAATGTATTTTACCAGTATGCAGATTGAAGAATATACCTTTTGCACTTATGATAGGGGTAAAACGTCAAGTAAATCCTGAACTGCGTTTAGCTGGAGATTCGTTAGGTAAGGCGGAAATAAAGGAATTGGAAATCTTATGTTCAAAATATAATAAAAACAAGTTCTTGGTTACTATGCTATCTTTTGAAAATCAACATGAACTTGTTATAACGGCCAGAAAGTATAGGAATTTAATGGTTTTTGGTTGTTGGTGGTTTCTTAACTCGCCCACTCTGATCGATTTTATAACAAGGGTGAGATTAGAATGGCTCGGGACATCTTTTATAGCCCAGCATTCAGATTGTCGTGTTCTAGAACAACTTATCAGCAAGTGGGGACACTCAAAAACGGTAATTTCAGAGGCTTTGGTAAATAAATACGGCGATCTATACGACATGGGGTATATAGTTACAGAAGATCAAATTCTAAAAGATGTATCAAATCTCTTTGGAGAGAATTTCTGGAGTTTCTTAAACAAAACCCTGTGACTTTAATTACTACTACCTGTGAAATAGGATTGCTAAGAAGAATGATTCGCTATGTAAGTAACCTATTTTACAGCATGAAATACTACGAGGAGAATTGACATGAACAAATCAAAAAGAATAAATGAAACAGATAAAAATAAGGGCTACTTTTGTTGGCTAGAATATAGAAAGTTAGAAGATCAAGGCCTTTTGGAACAATATATTAAGTGGAGTTCTGTTATTGTAAAAGTTGGAGAAACGCCTCTAATTAATTGCGCTGTGCAGGAGTTGAGCAGAGGTATAAAAGAAATGCTTGGAATAAAGCCAGTTGTGTCTGACTCCATAAAGAAAAAGTTCTTTATTATAGTTGGAACATTAGGACAGCACAAGTCTATAGATGCGTTTATTGATGAAAATGAAGAAAAAGGGATACAAGAAGACGGATTTCTAATAAAATCAGTAGATACAACTAAAGAAAGCCATATAATTATAACCGGTAAAAATGATAAAGGAATATTATATGGTGTTTTTTCACTGTTGCGCCTTTTTCAGGCACAGACGGAAATTAAGGTTTTACAAAGAATAGAAAATCCATATTTTAAGCTTAGAATTATTAACCATTGGGACAACATGGATGGAAGTATTGAAAGGGGTTATGCCGGGAAATCCATATTTTATAAAGATAACAAAATCACAAAGGACCTCGGTAGAATTAGAGATTATGCCCGGCTTTTATCCTCTATAGGAATAAATGGTGTAGCGATTAACAATGTAAATGTTCATGAGTGTGAAACTAGGCTGATAACAAAAGATTATCTACCTAATACTGCAAAACTAGCCAATGTATTCAGAGAGTACGGAATAAAAGTGCTTTTCAGTATAAACTTTGCCAGTCCCATGGAGATAGGCGGCCTTAGTACAGCTGATCCTTTAGTTGAGGGAGTTAGGGAGTGGTGGAGCAGTAAAGTAGAAGAAGTTTACAGCTACATACCTGATTTTGGCGGATTTGTAGTGAAAGCAGACTCGGAAAATAGACCAGGACCCTTTACCTATAATCGTAATCATGCAGATGGAGCAAACATGCTGGCTGAATCATTAAAACCCTATGGAGGAATTGTAATTTGGAGGTGCTTTGTATATAATTGCCATCAGGACTGGCGGGATCTTAAAACCGATAGACCAAAAGCAGCATATGATAATTTTAAGCCTCTTGACGGGAGGTTTGACGATAATGTAATACTACAAGTAAAAAACGGACCAATGGATTTTCAGGTGAGGGAGCCAGTGTCACCGTTATTTGGTGGGCTCAAAAAAACCAACGTCACTCTTGAATTGCAAATAACACAGGAGTACACAGGTCAACAAAAACACTTATGCTATCTTATTCCAATGTGGAAGGAAGTTTTAGATTTCGATACACATTCAAAGGGTAAGGCTTCGACTGTCAAAAAGATTGTTAGCGGTTCGGTCTATAATAATACTTATGGAGGAGTTGCAGGAGTTGCAAATGTTGGAAATGATCCGAACTGGACAGGTTTCCAATTAGCGCAGTCTAATCTGTACGGATTTGGAAGGCTTTTGTGGAACCCTGATTTATCCTCTCGGGAAATTACCGAGGAATGGGTGAGAATGACTTATTCCAATGATAAGACTGTAGTTGATACTATTTCAAATATGTTGCTTAGTTCATGGAGAATCTACGAGAATTATACATCACCGCTAGGTATAGGGTGGATGGTAAACCCTGGGCACCACTATGGGCCTAATGTTGACGGTTATGAATATGACAAATGGGGGACCTACCATCGTGCTGACCACGTTGCAATTGGTGTTGACCGCACTGCGAAATCCGGTACAGGATATATAAAACAGTATCACAAGGAGGTGGCAGCAAAGTACGAAGATATGGAGACTTGTCCAGAAGAGCTGCTGTTATTCTTCCACAGGGTTCCTTATGCATATAAATTGAAATCAGGAGAGACTCTTATCCAATATATTTATAATACACATTTTGAAGGCGTGGAACAGGCTATTAAGCTAAAAGAACAGTGGCAAAGCATTAAGGGAAGGATAAAAGATGAGTTGTATATACATGTTTTGCATAGACTTGAAGGTCAGATAGAGCATGCAAAGGAATGGAGAGATGTAATTAACTCGTATTTTTACAGGAAAACAGGAATCAAGGATGAACGAGGAAGAAAAATACCATAAGGGGATGGTTCTTGTATTTTTTCTAGCACTCTCCATTGTCGAGAGTGTTTGTTGTATTGTTTTTGCTGTTAAAAACAAAACGTTTGTCAAGGTTGTACTTTATAACATATCCAATGGTGAGACCTATTATAGCACCAATGTACTTCGCATAGTCTAGGTCAAAAACACTATCAAATATAAGTTCAAAAGCCCAAAATATAGCTGTAGTAAATACACCCATAAAGGAATACAAAATAAATTTGCCTGTGTTTTCAGAGGTGCTTTTTGTTTTGTAGTTAAAAATATACCTTTTGTCGAGAACATACTTTATTGTCAAGCCTATTAACGTACCCATGAAAATTGCAGTCATAAGTATAAAGTCAAAATTGAAAAGTCCAAAAATACTTACCTTATCAAGCCCTTTTGAAAATTCCAGGGAGTCGAGCAGCATCAGAAACAATTGCTGTGTTGATAAATTTCCTATAGTTGATATAGCCGCAAATAGTGCATATTTTAAAGCAAGTTTAAACAATTATATCCCGCCAATCCTTTATTTTGTGAAACTCACAAATTTTACATTTATTATAGACAACGTATTATTTTATAATAAATAAATATAAAAATCTACCAAAAATGTGGTGGAATTTTATATGAAATTTTGTGCACTTTTATATAGAAGTTTATTTGGAAAAGTATAAAGAAATTTACAAAATGTACCGATAAAGAATATGCATAATATTTGAAATGTGTATTTTTGGCACTTTAAAACACTAAAAGGAGGCGTTACACCTAATGGAGCGTTTACTCTGGTTTTTTCTAGCATTATCATTTCCTTAGTTTTACGCAAAATTCTATAACAACAATCAATCAAAAAACGAAAGGGGAAAGACGAATGAAGATTGAAAGACGAAAACGGTTGTGTATCCTATTAAGCATATTAATGTTGATAGCACTGTCTATAAGTAATTTGACAGTTTTAGCAGCAAATGATCAGCAGGAAAATATGTCAGTAACCTCAGTTGCAAGTGTTGTAGCAAAAGATATAGGTGGGCATTGGGCAGAAAAACAAATAAAAGATTGGAATGAAAAGGGATTTATAAAGGGTTATAGTGACAATACATTTAAACCAAACAATACTATAACTAGAGCAGAGTTTATAACTCTTGTAAATAATGTATTCGGTTACAAGGATAAAGCAGTACTATCTTTTACTGATATAAAGAATAGTGACTGGTACTTTGGTGAAATAGCAAAAGCTATTGAGGCTGGATATGTAAAAGGATACGCTGATGGAACAATAAAGCCCAATAATGAGATTAGCCGTCAAGAAGTTGCAATGGTTATATCAAACATTATGCGACTCGAAATGGCTGAAAAATCAGCAGAAATAAGTAAATTAAAAGATAATAAGGCTATACAGGCATGGAGCAAAGGTGCCATAGGTGCAGTTTTAGAAAAGGGATATATGAAAGGCTATACAGATCAAACTTTCAAAACAGGAAATCCAATAACAAGAGCAGAAGCAACAGTGGCATTAAACAATGTGGCAGGAAGTATATACAATAAAGCAGGTGCTTTTGGTGATACAACCATTGCAGGTAATGTAAGTGTAAGCAATGATGGTGTGACTTTGAAGAACTTAAACATCAAAGGTGATTTGTATTTGACAGAAGGAATTGGAAATGGAACAGTAACTCTAGATAACGTAACAGTAGATGGAAAGACTTTAGTATGCGGCGGCGGTATGGAAAGTATCATAATTAAGAACTCAACACTAGGAGCAACCGTTGTTCAGAAGAAGGATGGAAAAGTCAGGTTAGAAGCTAGTGGTAAAACAAAAGTAGGTAAAATGCAAATCCGCTCAGGTGGTAAGCTTGAAGAAAAAGATTTGAGTGGTGTTGGATTTGAGGATGTTGAAGTTAAGAAGGACAAATCAGATGCTACTGTACAATTTGACGGAGACTTTAATAATGTAGATATATTGTCTGAGTCAAAAATAGAAGTGACAAAAGGCAACATAGCAAAGTTGCAAGCAACTGAAGGTGCAAAAGATGCAGAAATAAAAGTATTGGCAGGAAAAATAGAAAGTATTGAAATTAAAGCAAAAGTTAACGTAGAGGTTTCAGGTGGAACAATTGCAAAGGTAACAATGGACAAGGCATCAACAGGAGCTGTTTTAGATGTAAAGGAAGGTGCGACAATAACTTCATTAGTTACTGAAGCGGTAATCGAAGTTTTAGGTAAAGGTAAGGTTGAAGTTGCAGATGTAAAAATTAATGGTGTTAAATTTGAAGTTGAACCAGTTAAAGTTGTTGCAGCAAATGATGTGAAGGTACAAATTGGTCCAAACCCAACTTCTGCGCCAACTACAGTCGCAGTGGTTACTCCAGCGCCTACAAAAACAACAAGCGGTGGTTCTTCAGGTGGTAGCAGTGGTGGTGGAGGATCAACAACAAGCGAAGATGATGTTAAACTTGAGATTACATATTCATCAAATGAATCAGTACATGTTACTGTATATAATGAAGATGATAATGTTTATCTTGAAAACTTAACAATTCGTGACTTTACACTTAAATTAAAGAGAGTAAGTGTAGATTTAGATTTTATTGGTACTATTATTAATGAAGATGAGAATGATGAAGTTGTGGAATATGTTATACAACCCGTTGAAATGTTGGAAATTGGAAAATATACGTTGACATTTTCAAAAACAGGTTATTATTCCACAAGTGAACAATTTGAATTGGATGAGTACTCCGTAGTATTTGACACAAATATTGGTGAAACAGGTGTTAATAGAATAATTTATTCTGTATCACCAGGTGAGACACTTATTGATATGCCCGACGAACCAACAAGGGAAGGATACACCTTTATAGGTTGGGATTTAGAATCTGATGCTACAGAAGCAGATTTTGTTGGTGCGGAAGAGATAAATGGAAATGTTTTGGTTTATGCTATTTGGAAAGAGGTAGAAGTTTTCGAAGGAAGACTAGTGGAATTAGTGGAGATTTTATCATATGAGGATGATATTTTAATTACTTTAAGGGATTTAACTAATCCAGAACCTGAAACATTAGATGAAGTTGAAGCAGCTTATATTGATGATTTGACCGCTGAAGACTTTATTCTTGTTAAGGGTTTTGGAACTGATGAAGCAGAAGATATTAAAGGAATTAGGCTCCTTAGGGAAGATGGTTATGGTACTTGGGAGTACAGTATATTACCTGCATCAGGAACCACCTTTGCTCCTGGAAGCTATAGATTAGGATTTAGCAAAGAGGGATATGACACAGCTCATATTGATGTTGTTATAGTAGAAGAAGAAACAAATGTAGAAGTAAGTGCTATTAGTGTGAGTCCTACAACATTATCCTTAACAGCAGGTGGAGCAACAGGTACATTAGTTGAAACAGTAGCTCCAGCTAATGCAACAGACAAAACAGTAACATGGACATCATCTGATGAAGATGTAGCAACTGTAGCTAACGGAGTAGTAACTCCAGTATCGGCAGGAACAGCTATAATCACAGGAACGACAGTAGATGGTGGATATACAGCAACTAGTGAAGTAACAGTAGTAGCAGATATAGGAGATACAACTGATTTAGAAGCAGCCATCAGTGCAGCTCAAGCGTTACATGATGGTGCTACAGAAGGAACAGAGGTTGGTAACTATGCAGTAGATTCAAAAGCTACATTATTGGCAGCCATTGGAGCAGCACAAGGAGTAGTGGATGCAGATCCAGCAGCAACAGCAGCCGAAGTAACTACGGCAGAAGAAGCTCTTGCAACAGCAGTAGCAACTTTTGAAGCAGGTAAAGT
>CAYXPB010000188.1:0-10388 GCA_964466645.1 uncultured Acetivibrio sp.
GCTATATTGTCAAGATTTACCTCAGCCCATGCTCTATTAAATTTATAGTCCATTTCGACCCCTCGATCCGTTTTTCCTTGTTTATCGCAACGGGAACTTCTACTTTGAATTTTCTACCGTTATGATATCCTATTAATTCTCCTATTTATTATATCTAGCATTACATACGGAATTTCTTGTACCAAATCTCCAGCTATAAGCCCATGTTCGCCTTTTCTTTTTGCAACATTATCACCACAAAGTCCATGTAAATACACACCTGCAACAGCAGCATCCAAAGGTTTTACACCTTGGCCTATTAAACTTGCAATAATTCCTGTCAACACATCTCCGCTTCCTCCTGTTGACATTCCAGCATTACCTGTTGCATTTATATATATTTCACCCTCAGGTGAAGCAATAATTGTTCTTGAACCTTTAAGTACGGTAATTACTCCCCACTTTTTTGAAAAAGATCTGGCTATGTTTATTCGGTCCGATTGCACTTCCTTCACACCAACCCCTAATAGTCTAGCCATCTCGCCAGGATGTGGAGTTATAACTATTTGAGCTCTAAGATTTCTTAAAACAGATAAATCCTTTGCCAACAAATTTATTCCATCGGCATCAAGGACAATGGGTACTTTTGAGCTTTTTATAATACTAAATACCACATCTTTAGTTTCATCTCCTATTGATAGCCCTGGACCAACTGCTGCAACATCAACACCTTCAAGTCGACTTAATATTTCGCAAACCGATTCCTTTGTAATATAACCTTTATTTGCATCTTCAAGTGGTATTGTCAAAGCCTCAATGAGAGCCCCCGCATATACAGGCAAAAGTGATAAGGGGGCTGCCATATAGACAAGACCAGAACCGGTTCTTAAGGCTGCGCCTCCTGTAAGGCATGCCGCTCCTGTCATTCCCCTAGACCCTGCTACAACAAGAATTTTGCCATAGTTACCTTTATTACTGTTTGTATATCTTTCGGGCATTAATTGCGATACAAACTCTAAGTCAATAAGGTGGTTCTCTACTTTAACCTCTTCAACAGCTGCCCGAGGTATCCCGATATCCACTATTTCTAACTTTCCAACATATTCACATCCCGGATGTACAAGCTGCCCTAGCTTTGGAAATCCAAAGGTCACTGTAGACCTGGCTTTTATACATGCCGTTGATACTTCACCTGTTGCGCCATTGACCCCGGAAGGGATATCTACCGCTACTACAGGAACACAAGAGTCATTGACGACACCTATAATTCCTGCCATAACACCTTTTACCTCTCCCTTTAATCCAGTACCTAGTAAACCGTCTACCACAATATGCGCAAATTTTAGTCTATCTCTAATTTCGTCAATATGTTCACCCTTAGTAACTTCCTTTACTTCCATCCCCATCTTAATCAATATATCCAGGTTGGTTTTTGCATCTGCGCTTATGTCAGCAAGCCTTGCCAACACATGTACACTCACATGTGCACCCATGTTAAACAAGTGCCTTGCAACAGCAAAAGCATCCCCACCATTATTCCCCTTGCCAGCTAGTACTATGGTGTGTTTACCTGGTATATCTCCTAAGATTTTGCCAACCTCCTGGACAACTCCTAAAGCTGCATTTTCCATCAGTACTATACCCGGAATGCCAAATTCATCTATGACAGTTTTGTCAATTATTTTCATCTCATCGGGTGTTACTAATATCATTTTATTCCCTCATTATTTTGTCTTATTATCTTTATCGGCATTATTCTCATGTCTTAAAGTAGTAAAAGTTTCCCCAAAGTATTCTCTATCCAGTTTCTCCATTTCTTCCCCGCCTAAAAGATCGTGAAAGTATGAATACACATCTGTATCACCCTGGGATAAAACCTCCATCTCTTCAGTATATTCCTCCAACTTTTGACTGGTTACCTTAATTATCTTTTCCAATTCCTTGTATCTTTTCTGATTTTCACGCATTTTAAAATAAACGGAATTTACTGTATGCTCAAGAAGCTCAAGATTAGCTTCTCTAACCTTGTCAGGCATAACCTCAAGCCCTTCTTCTATTTCTTTCATTCTTTGATTGATATATTTTATTTCTTTTTCACAATTATGCATCTTTTCTTTAGCCTGCTCATCATTTTTCTCAAACACTTCAGAGGTAAGACTAATTATGGTATCCATGCAAACTTTTTTCCTGTTAGCAACCTCTTTTGACTCAGAAATCAAATGAGCTTCATTCTTTAGCAATTCCCGTAAATTTTTTTCACATTGCTTAATTTTATCTGTTTTATCGGTATCTTTAAATAGCCCATTCCATCTTTCATCAAGAATGAGTAAATGTATATTATTCTTTTTAAGCACCTTTCTGTCAAACTTTCTCTTATGCTGCCAGCCCATTTTAAAAAGCTTTTCAAGTGGATTAAACATAATAAAAAAACACCACCTAATTTTCCGAAAGTTTGTTTCTCCTTATTCTTATAATGCTTAAAACTGACAAAATAATTGCAATGTCAACCCAGAAAAACAGCATTACTCTTGGGTAGTACCATATATATTCAACTGCAGCCATAGATAGTATTCCAAGCAAAGATGCCACCCCAGCTATCAACACATTGTCAAAATATATATTTGTTTTTTCCAAAACGCTTGCCACAGCACTCTTAACTGTTCTAAACAAAAACCACACAAAAGACAAAATACCCATAATTCCCATCTCAACCCATATCTGTATATACAGCACATGGGTATGAACTGGCACTTTTGTTACGTACTGCTTATAATTGTCCACTACATTCATAAATACATCTGTTCCTAAGCCAACCCCAGTTATACTAAATTCCTTGAGCATAGGCCACGCCGTTTTAATAATCTTTACTCTATATTGTGCCGACGAATCACTTGATAGTTTAAATAAGGTCTGTATCCTTCTATAAATATGCTGAGGAAGAAACGGCATTGCCATAATTCCCAACACTAGCATAAAGGGTAATAGACGCTTATTTTTGAGGAATGTGTATACTAACATAAATACACCAAAGGCAATCCATCCTGACCTAGAACCTGTGCAAAACAGTACAACCAAAACAGGAAGAGCCAAAACAGTAAACACTACCTTTTTTACAAAGGTCTTCGCGTTAAAGATCACCGCTGCATAGAAGGGTAGCATCATTACCAAAATTTCAGCAAAATTATTGGGGTTAGCCATAGTTGCAAATACTCTTCCCGGCATACCTTCGTTTTGCGTTACATTAGTAAGCGAAGGATCAAAAGGCACTGAATCAGTAACAAACTGCCACAAGCCGTATATTGAAATAGCAGCCACTCCCACAAGAATTAACTCCAAAAAATTACCTAGAGACTTTTCATTTTTGATTGAACTTACAATAATAAAAACAAATAAAAAGCAAGTCACATTAATAAGCAGAAATCTCAAACTTGAGCTGCGATCAATTGAAGTAAACCACGATAGCGCTACGACAAGCATAAATATAATCAAAGAAAAGTCGAGTGCTTTAAGGTTAAAATACGAATTCTTTTTAACAATTGTACATATAAACAATAACACTAGCAACATTGCAGCAAAAATAGTACTATAAATGTTTGACCACATTTGGTGAGGTACAATAAGTGTAATAACCAACACAATTGCTACAGTAATCTCAAACCTTTGAAGCAGTAGCGAAAATAATCTATAAAATAGACTTTCACTAAAAACCGCCTCATTATTACGATACAGCTTTTTTAACATGTTTGACGGCACAGTCAGTATAGTGTTAATAATCTTAAATACCAGGCTGTTCTCCCACCACTTGCTTATGTTTCCAGGTCTTAGAAAAAACCCGAATATGGCACTACTTGTAACTAGCAATATAAATGTTTTGACCAATTTATCAATTATTTTATGAGTTAAACTATTCTCATAAATATGATTAACCTTATTTGCCACACTCATAACCCAGTCAAATAACTTTTGGGTAAAACTTCCATTATAAGAAGCTTCAAAAACTCTTATTATATAGAATATCGGCTTTAATATCAAACTATTATATAGCAAGATGCATTACTCCTTTTTTTCGATATTATAAATACGCCCTGTGAACACATTATTACCTACTATCATTGTAACAGTCCTTCCCACATAATAATTCACACCGCCAAAATTGACTCCTCCATTGGAATTAATTACTCCTTCTCCATCTACAGTCATGTAGTAAGAACAATATCCAGGCCTGCTCCCAATTACCCATTCACCATCTACATATTCAGAAAATTCGGTATAGGACAGCGCTTTGTCTATTTTTATGTCTTCGATTACTTTCCCAAAAACAGCTCCTTGCTCAAAGTCTTTTACAACATCGCCTACTTTAACTGCTTTAACTGCATATTCTGGAGATTCATCATTAAAGAAAGTCAATCTAATTTTATCTGGTTTTGTTGTCAATATAATAGTATTTGACTGTGTCATCTTATAACCAACACACGCTATAGCAGCTATTACAACTAAAACTATTATAATATCAATAATACTTACCTTTCCAAAAAGCTTCCCCTTACTGTCAATAATCATCTTTTATACACTCCTATATATTTTTTAATTTACCTTTTACAACTTTCTCTGTATAAATTATATGTTTCTGAAGCCACCTTATCAAGGTTAAATTTCTCTTTTACAGCTTTTTTTGCATTTTCTCCCAAAGCTTTTTGCCGCTCCTTGTCGCTCATAATGCCGTTAACAGCTTGTGCTAAGCCCTTAGGATTGTTATATTCTACAAGCACTCCACAATTAGTCTCATCATTAACAATATCACCATTTCCCGCCATATCGGTAGCAATAACAGGAACTCCACAGGCTAAAACCTCAATAATAGCAAAGCTTAAGGCTTCGTGCTCCGATGAATTTATATACAGGTCACTGCCATAAATCAAATTTTTGATATCCTTCCTAAAACCTGTAAAGATAACATCTTTCTCAAGCCCCAATTCCTTGACTTGTTTTTTACAGTCTTCTAGTAAAGGTCCATCATTAGCAAGTACACATATAAACTTTTTGTCAGTTAACCCCTTTAACTCGGCAACAGAATCAATGAGAAATTTATGACCTTTGTCATGGGCAAATCTTGATGCACACAAAAATACAAATTCATCTTCACCAATTTTAAGTTCGCTTCTCATAGTAGATTCTATCTTTTCGCCCCAGTAATTTATATCAACACCGTTAAAAATAACCTTTATCTTCTTTCCATCTACACCATTTGAAATCATCATATCCTTTCCCTTGTTACATACAGCAACAATGGTTGATCTCAGTGGGTTAAGCATTCTATTGGTCATCCTTAATATAGCGTTATTGTACAATATAAAGTGATTTGTGTAAAACACCTTTACTTTTGGATTTAAAAGCTTTGATAATAAGGCTATATAATTCTCTCTTAAAAACTGGGTATGAATGAGATCAATATCTAATTTCCTACACAACTTATTAAGCTCTATAGCAGCTTTTATATCAAAAGGGTTTTTCATCTCAATCCTATAAGTATCCACCCCAAGTTCTTTCATCCTGTCTACAAGCAACCCACTCTCATTATATGCAAAATACGCCTTGATTTTATCGTTATTAAGCTTCTCAACAAGCGTCTGCACATACCTTTCTGTGCCCGCTTTTCCTGCATGGTTAAGCAAATACAAAACCTTTAACATATATCCTCCTTCCTAATTCTATTTCAATAAGGTGATTCCTAAAAAATAACTGGTCAATGGGTGTTTCAAAAAAACTGATTTTATTGGGTTGAAACTATATACATTGACTAATGAATTTTTTTGAAACACCTAATAGAAAAATAACCTTTAGTTTCAAGTAAATTATAGCTTTTTCTCATTCCTATACTTTATGACTTTAGCCGGATTACCGCCAACAACCGCATATTCAGGGACATCTTTTGTCACAACAGCACCTGCGCCAACAATAGCTCCTTTGTGAATGGTAACCCCTGGCAATACTATCACCCTTGCTGCAATCCATACATCATCCTCAACTACAACTTGCCTTTTTGGGTCAGTCTGAAGTCTCATTGGAATATCCAACCTGTCATTTCTATGGTTCTGAGTAAATATCATTACATCCGGACCTATCATTACATCATTGCCTATTTTTAGCGGCCCCGAAACTCTGCTGTTTACACCTAATCCGGAGTTATCCCCTATTTCTATATCCGCTCCCGAACCAAAAAAAGTGCCATGCTCAATATTAATATTTTTACCTGTCCTTTTAAATATGCCTTTACACAAAAAACGGCGTATCCTCTTTGAACCCAGGCTGTAAATCATATCTGAACCGGGCAAATGGCGTGCAATAGAGTAATATAACATTAAACAAATATAGTATCTCAATTTTTTCATTTCAAATCCTCCAAACGGTCGAGCAATTAAGTATGCGCCGTGAAATAGGTGGACTAATTACTCCTTAAAACCCTGGCTTTAAGCTTCTTAATAACATCCACCGCTTCATCAATTTTTAACACATATGTAGCAGCAAAATAAACCAAAGCACCTAAACCTGCTGGTATAATAAGTTTAATTGCCCTGTCAACTAGAGCAAACTTAAATGTAAACCCATTAAACACCGAAATCAATGTAAAAACAACTGCTGACATAATAATACAAGATATAATTATTTTCAAAATTACTCTACCAAGTTTTTTGCCGCCAAAAGCTCCTATCTTCTTTCTAAGCATTAAGGTAAGCACTGCTGCCCCAGTCAATATCGATACCGAATATGCAATAGGTATACCATAAGCACCTATAAAAGGCAAGAGCAAAAGACTTACCGAAACATTAACAGCCATTACAATTACACCTATAATCGCTGGAGCTTTCGTGTCTTTTAGCGAATAAAACGCCCTATCAACAACTTCTTTTACCCCCATTCCAACTACACCTAAAGCATAAAAGGAAAGGAGTACACTAGCAAACTCTACGTTTTCAGGGGTAAACTTATTCCAACCCACAATAAGGTTTAGAAGTTCTTTCCTCACCAAAATAAACCCCGCTGTGGCCGGCAGTAAAAAGTAAAACATAGATGTAAGTACTTTTTGAACACTATTTTTAAATTCACCAATATCACTTTTTGAAGCAAGAGCCGAAAACTTTGGAAAAGCCACAGCCGTAACTGAATATATAAACGCAAGAACTGCATAAGTTACAAGCTGCTGTACAAGAGTAAGTATTGTAACATTATCACCATCACCTATATTTGCCGCTATGGTAGCATTAAAAAAGAGGTTAAGAGGATACGCTGAAGAGCCAATTATGATAGGAATCATAAGTTTTAACGCTTTTCTTATGTCTTCATCCTTATAGTTAAAAGATGGCCTATACCTGTACTCTGTCGTTAATAGTGGAGGAATCAGTATCAGTGCCTGTGTTGAAAGTGCAATTAAAGTTGCAATCAGTAAGCCTTTAATCCCAAATTTGTTACCCATAAAGATAACATATCCTATTTGTATAGCGCTACTCGGTATAGTCACAAAGGCAGGCATATTAAACTTGCCCATTGACTGTAATATACCTTGAAAAATATAGTTTAGAGCATAAAATATCATAATTGGAAACACGATTCTAAGCGCCATCACTGCAAAGTTGTAATCACTTCTATTTTCACTATACTTTGTCAACAATGGAAAAAGCGGTGCCAAAAGAATCCCTATCAAAGTCAATATCAAAGTAAAGGTAGTAGCCAAACTAATAACATTATCTGCAAATTTGTACGCCCGCTTTTTATCTCCCGACTCTAAATTGCTCGCAAATATAGGTATTACAACAGTGGTTAGAGCTGTTCCGAATACAGTAAAAACTATATTAGGAAACTGTAACGCATAGGAATAAATGTTTATCTCCATACTTTCCGTTCCAAAAAACGAGGTATATACTATTACGCTGCCCAAGGATAAAAGCCTTGAAAACACCATAATAATCATAACAATCCCAACTGTTTTTGCCGTGCTTTTCATGCTAAAAAATCTCCTCACTTATATATTTCCAAAATACAGTATAATTACACTCACTATACCCCAAAGCACAATGCTCACAATAAGAGGTATGTCGGACAAAACTGTTTCCTCGGGACTTCCGCCTTCTTTTTTCTTATAGATAATATATTGATATCTGAATATACCATATAAAACAAAAGGTATTGTAAGCATCATGTTATAGTTTCCGCTATTGGTAGAAAATGTATACAGCGAATATGCCATAACCGTTGAAGCTGTAACAATCGAAAGCATATTATCTATAAATTCAAGAGAATATTCCTCCAGTATTTTTCTGTGATTTTCAGCTCCATTAGCAAGAACAACAAGTTCATTTCTCCTCTTGCTAAAACCCAAAAACAGCGAAAGAAGCAAAGTACATAAAAGAATCCAAGGTGAAATGTATACCCTGATAACAAGCGCTCCACCAATAACCCTGAGCAAAAAGCCCACCGCAATACTCATTACATCAAGTATCACCATATGCTTTATCTTAAAGGAATACAGCAGATTATTTAAAAAATAAAGTAAAACAGCAAGTCCAAAGTATATATCCATATAAAAGGAAACAAACAAAACCAACGGCAGTAAAATTGCTATCACTATACCACCTTCAATTTTGCTTATAATACCCGATGCAATAGGTCTATTTTTCTTTTTCGGATGAAGCCTGTCCTTCTCACAATCAATAATGTCATTTAAAACATAGACGCTCGAAGAAATACAACAGAATAAAACAAAAGCCGCCAGTACTCTGATCATATAATTGTATTCAAATATATGCTTAGCAAATATCAAAGGGGCAACTACAAACAAGTTCTTAATCCATTGTTTCGGTCTCAATAGCTTTATATAAGCCATTAATTTTTGAACTACACTAACATCCTTTAATTTTTCGGAATAATTGTCCAATATAATCCCACTCCTAAATGCAATTACTATGTCATAGCCAACTTATTATTCCCATAGTCATCAGTCATTTATTATATCATTTGATATTGTCCAATACTAGTAATTTTTATTAATCCAATAAAGAAAAAGGGCATTGATTCTTTACTATCAATGCCCTTGAGTTGATTTATCATATTGAAGCAAAAACAGGAGATAAATCAATTATGAGTTCAGGGAATACCGTCACCTTTACTTTATCCGTTTCTGTATAAGACTCCGGCCTTCCGTACCTGTTATTTTCTTGCAGGGTAAATACTGAAATTATTTTCCCTTCCGGTTCTACTATCCAGTATTCTTTAACACCTGCTTTTTCATATTTATTGAATTTCCATATCTTATCGTTTTTTGTAGTGGAAGGTGAGGATATTTCTATTACTAGGGTAGGAGTTCCGTAATATCCTGTCCCTTTTAATCCGGTCTTATCACACACGACTACGATATCAGGCTGAACAACAAAAATTGTATCTTCATCCTTTTCATTTCCTTCAGGTAGTCTTAAATCAAAAGGAGCAGCAAACACCTGACACGTCTTTCCTGAAAGAAAGTTATAAAACTGTGACAGCAATGCTGCCGATAAAGCTTGATGTTGCCAAGTGGGTGCAGCTTGCATATATGGTACTCCGTCAATAATTTCCCATCTTTCATTTTCAGGCCAAGTTAAGTAATCTGCATAGGTATACTTCTTATTTTGTTGGGATAATGGCATAAAATCACTCCTTTGTTAGTCTTTTGCTTATTCATCAATTCCAATGTCAAGTAATTCATCTTTATCCAATAATTAAGTAAATGTCTTAATTTTTTATAAAATCTTCAACCTTCAAAAATTCGCTCATTCGTGTTGTATTAGATACAAATATTTTATCACTTTAAGAGCCTTAATACAATGAAATAATGAGAGTTGCCCGCAATGCAGAATATTTGGATATGATTGATAGAAGTATGGAACAGATTAAACAGGGCAAAGTTGTTATAAAAACAATGAAAGAGTTAGAGGAAATGACTAACGAGCAATCTTACATTTTCTTACAAGAAATAAGATAATTATAGTAGATAAATCGATTTTTTTGACTTATCTGCTTGTTTGTCTATGTCAATAATTTCAATTTTGTACATTTTACAAGACTAACCACCCTTCGGTCAACCAACTGGAACCTTCCATCTGGTTGGTTACAGGTATTTTTTTATATCGTCTAACTTCTCGTAATCAAAAATACTATCAATTATAATCTCTAAAACGTCCTTATCTAATTTTGATATCCTATTCTTTATTTCTTCTGGCAATTCCCCAAATTTCTTAGTTAACAATCTTATTGCTGTTTTGGAAAGAGCTTTAGTCTCACCTCTTAATTTGCCTTCTTCTCTAAACTGTTCAGCTAAAGTCATCACAACTTCACTCCCTACTTATTAATTATAAATAAAATCAACTGATAATTCTTGTTGC
>CAYXPB010000189.1:0-10385 GCA_964466645.1 uncultured Acetivibrio sp.
GCCGCACTAGGTACATCTGCATCACCAAAATACTCAATTCTCGGATTGTTCAACTCAATTTTGCTATAAAGAGCTATTCCAAAATTATCCTCCCTAATTTCCTCAACACTATATTTATACTCTTGCGACAATTTCAAATTATCAATCCAGCTTTGATTAACCTCGTTTAGTGCAACAATATCAGGTTTCTTCTCTTCTATATATTTTATTGTACTTTGGTAATCCTGATTACTTGTTAAAACGTTTAAGTGAACTATTTTAATTTCCATTGAGTTGTCGGTACTTCCTGACTCAAAACCACCATAGGGTATGTACAGTGGTAAAATTTGAGCTAAATTTGTTAAACATAAAACCAATGAAAATAAAAATAGCTTTCGACTTTTCAGTATTAAACACAAAGCACTCATTAATAGAAAAAAAGCAAAATAGTGAACACGAAAGTGAGAGAACAAATCAAAGTACCAGGCATATTTGCTAAAATAGCCTCCAATGGTAAATATACTCGACAACAACAAAATCACATTCAAAATTCCGATAATGGATATTTTTTTGCTTATTTTTACTTTTAAATCAATGGATTTACCTTTTCCCATAGCACTTACTCCTTTTTACCTATTCCTCAAGTGATTATATTGTGAAATAACTAAAATTACTTCGAATATTTTTAGTATTCTCTTTAAACAAACAGAGCTTTTAATCCTTCCTAACAAAAAATAAAATTTATTGTGCAAAAAGAATCAAGCTTAAAGCCATAACAATCATGCCACTTATCAAGCCATACATAGACAAGTGATGTTCTCCGTATTCTCTTGCAGTTGGCAAAAGCTCGTCCAATGAAATAAAAACCATAATTCCAGAAACAGCTGCAAACAATATGCCAAACACAAGATCATTCATAAACGGCATTAATACAAGAAATCCAATTAGTGCTCCTAGCGGCTCTGAAAAGCCGGATAGCAGCGATAAGCCTAATGCACGCTTTCTACTTCCTGTAGCACAATATACCGGTATTGATACTGCAATACCTTCAGGTATATTGTGTATTGCGATAGCTATTGCAATGGCAATGCCCAGTTTTGGCTCCTTTACAACAGATGTAAAGGTAGCAATACCTTCAGGAAAGTTATGTATAGTTATTGCTATGGCAGTAAAAAATCCGGTTCTTAAAAGCTTTTTGGTGCTATCATCCGTTCTGCAGGTTTCCATATCCTCTATTTTTCGAGTCTCGTGAGGATTTTCATAGGAAGGAATAATTTTGTCGATAACTGCAATTAAAAACATACCTCCAAAAAATCCTGCAACGGTAAGCCAAGGTCCATTCTTCTCTCCCATACTGGCAATAAGATAGTTATGTGCTTCAGATAAAATTTCTACAAAAGATACATAAATCATTACTCCGGCTGAGAAACCCAACACTACTGATAGGAGTTTTGTATTTGTCCTCCTGTATATAAATGCAAACAGCCCACCAATTCCAGTTGAAAGACCAGCAAATAATGTAAGGGCGAATGCAAGCAAAACATTTTCCATATTCATTTTTTAAATTTCTCCTAGTTGTTTTTAGTATATTATGAACTATTTAGCTTTATTTATCAATATAACGACTTTAGAAAATTAAGTTTAAGTATTAATTTTGCTAGGGGATTTTATTGTAATAATAAAATAGAGGTGGATTTTTAGCAATCTCACCTCATCTTTTAGTTTCTATAACCAAATCAAACTTTATAAATATTCGTGGTCATAAAATATTATTTTATTTGTTTTGCATTTTACTTTACAACAATGTTTATAATCTTGTTTGGAACATAAATCTCTTTCACAATAGTTTTACCCTCTATGAAAGGTAGTATGTCTGGGACTTTTTTAGCTGTTGCCATTGCTTCATCTTTTGAACAGTTTAACGCAAGTGCAACAACACCGCGAAGTTTACCGTTTATTTGGACAGCAATTTCTACAGTTGAATCTATAGTCTTTGCTTCATCGTACTTAGGCCAGGGAGCTAAGGCTAAAAATCCTTTTCCTCCGACTTTCTCCCAAATTTCCTCACATAGGTGAGGTGCAATCGGGCAAAGCAGCTTTGTAAAGGTTATCAGTTCATCCTTGGTTAAAGAACCATGATCAAAAATCTCATTAATTAGTCCCATCAAAGCTGCAATTGCAGTATTGAACTTCATTTCTTCAATATCACTTGAAACCTTCTTGATAGTCTTATGGAAAGATGTTTCCAATTGTGGTGTAACACCTTCTCCTCTTGCAATATCATATAAATTGCTGACACGTTCAAGGAACCTTTTACAACCTTTTACTGAGCTCTCACTCCATGGGGCAGCTGAAGCATAGTCGCCCATAAATAAGACATAAGTACGCAGTACATCGGCTCCAAATACATCGACTACATCCAACGGATCAACAACATTGCCCTTTGATTTACTCATTTTTTCACCGTCAGGTCCTAAAATCAAACCTTGTGCAGTACGTTTAGCATATGGTTCGGAAGTATTTACCTCTCCTATATCATACAAAAAGTGGTGCCAAAAACGGGAGTATATCATATGGCGGGTAACATGTTCCATACCGCCATTGTACCAATCTATAGGCATCCAATATTTTAATTTATCCTCAGAAGCGAAAGCCTCATTATTATCAGGGTCTAGGTATCGCAGGAAGTACCATGAAGAACCTGCCCACTGTGGCATTGTGTCAGTTTCGCGTTTTGCAGAGCCCTTGCACTTTGGACAAGTACAGTTCACGAAAGAATCAATCTTTGCAAGCGGTGATTCACCCTCTGCACCCGGCTCGAAGTTTTCCATATCCGGTAATCTCAAAGGCAATTCCTCATAGGGAACGGGAACCACTCCACACTTTTGGCAATGAATTATGGGAATGGGTTCGCCCCAGTATCTCTGACGATTAAAGGCCCAATCCTTCATCTTATACTGCACTGCAGCTTCTCCAATGCCAAGTTTCTTAACTTCTTCAATAACTCGTGCTATGGACTCTTTTTTATTCTTATGTCCGTTCAGAAATTCAGAATTAATCATCTCACCGTCACCGGTATATGCTGCTTCAGAAATGTCTCCACCCTTTATAACTTCAACGATATCTATTCCAAACTTCTTTGCAAACTCATAGTCACGCTCATCATGGGCAGGGACAGCCATTATTGCACCGGTCCCGTAGCCCATCATTACATAGTCTGCAATGTAAATAGGAATACGTTTTCCATTCAACGGATTCACTGCCTCTATACCCTTAAGGCATACACCGGTCTTTTCCTTCACAAGCTGTGTACGCTCAAATTCTGTCTTCTTTGCACACACATTGCGATATTCTTCAACCTCATTCATGTTGGCAATCTCTTTGGCATATTTATCAATAAGCGGATTTTCAGGTGCCATTACCATAAAAGTAACACCAAACAAGGTATCTGGACGAGTTGTATATACACGAAGCTTATCTTCTTTATCGGCTATCAAAAAATCCACAAAGGCACCGGTAGATTTACCTATCCAATTCATTTGCTGCTGCTTTATGTTTGGCAGATAGTCAACTTCCTCTAGACCTTGCAGAAGCTTTTCAGAATATTCTGTTATACGCAGGTACCAAACATCCTTTGATTTTTGTACAACATCACTATTGCAGATATCACATTTGCCGCCCTGGCTATCCTCATTGGACAATACAACCTTACATGACGGACAGTAATTAACTAATGCTGTGTTACGAAAAACAAGTCCCTTTTCATACATCTTTAGAAAAATCCACTGGGTCCATTTGTAATAATCTTCCTTAGTTGTATCCACTACACGGGACCAATCAAAGGAAAAACCTACCTTCTTGAGCTGCTCGGTAAATTTCACAATATTGTTATCTGTAATTTTCCTTGGGTGCATTCCTGTTTTGATAGCGTAATTTTCAGTTGGCAAGCCGAAAGCATCAAAGCCTATTGGGAAAAGTACATTATAACCTTCCATACGACGTTTTCTAGATACAACTTCGAGACCGGAGTATGCTTTGATGTGTCCTACGTGCATACCCGCACCGCTAGGATAGGGAAACTCCACTAACGCATAAAACTTAGGCTTTTCACTGTTATCCATTGCATTAAAAACCGCTGCCTCTTCCCATTTTTTCTGCCATTTAGCTTCTATGACTTTAAAATCATGTTTCATTTATTATTCCTCCAAACGTAACACGTTTAATAAACTACTATATTCTTATCACAAATATGTATATAACTTCATTAAAAATCTTCTATATAGCAATTCAAAATTCAATATAGCTTCGTAAAAATTTGTTTCAATTATATTGAATCAGCCAGTTATCACAATTCAAAAATTATAACTTAATAGAGCTGCTTTGTCAATCTTTAGCACACCTCAAAAACAAAGCAAAACCCGCACCACACCACTACTACACAAATCTCATTTTGTAATGTTTTTTCCCTTCTTTTGTGCACTTTATGTTTTATCATTTTGATGTTATTATTATATACAACAATCCAAGCATTATCAATATAGTCATCTTTTTTAAGACATAGAAAAAAGCCATATACTTCTTTAAGTAGAGAATGGCTTTAGGGTAAGTCACCTTACACCCTATCCCATCTTAATTCATTCCACCAGTAGAATAGTCATCTAAGGATTTCTTGTCGGTGTAATAGAATATTACATCTCCGTCCTTAAGCGAAAACTGCTTCCCTGTATTGTCCTTTTTTGTATAATTGAAACCTTCCAATTGCCACATGTTACAATTTACGCTTTTCCAGTAACTAAGCTGTGGGTTATTGATGTCTGCATTTTTTAGAGTGTCAATTTCAAAATTCACTATCAGGTAGCCATCCTTAAGCCAAAAATCTTCTTTGCCATTGGGAATGGAATTTCCTATTGACGACGCAACATTATAATCCTTTTGACATGCAAACGTGTTATCGGGAATCCAATACTCACCATACCATTTTTGTACAGACTTTTTAACTCTGTCTGAATCTACACCTGCCGGAATGTTGGAGGTATCTCCTATAAAAGTCCTCAAAGGTTTTGAAAGAATAACGTCTCCAAAAGAACCCAGCTTCGCTTTTTGATTTGTAAATTCATTCTTTGTTATGCCTAAAATGCTGCTTGTATCTTTTAATTCTCCCTCGGATACATTTCTATAAGGTTCTCCTAGCACTATACTTCTAATGTTACTTATATCAGTTTTACTTCCAATTTTAATCACCTTGTTAATCCCATCAATTCTTTCAGTATACCAGAGGTCAACCTGCTGACGCTCAGTTCCATCTTTCTTTACATAATAGAAGGTCGGTTTTATACGAACACAGTCTTTATCATTGAAGTAATTGCCTATTGTAGTTAAATCAAATTTAATTTTATAGCCTTTCTTTACTGCACCGAGATTAGTTTTCGTGGTATGGCTTCCGTTCAATACCGGCAATGTAAATTTATCTTTATTCCCACGGACTTGTCCCTCTTGATCCAATTCGCCTACCCAATAGTAGTTACCTGAGTGCTTTGACGAATTAGTATTTATTCTAAATACTTCTGCCCAATCGGGATAATCGTTTATATCGGTTATTTTTAATCCGTAAATACGCCCAATTACTCTTACAGGTATGTTTTTAAGTGCTACGTAATTTTTGTAATCATTATTTGCAAAGTTTTCTTCTGCGTTTTTTGTGTCCGATGAATTAATTGCATATGCTTTACACTCTATCTCATAATTGCCTTCATCAATCCATGTAGGAATGTCAAGTTTTATCTCCTTTAATTCGCTATTATCTATGGTACACTCTGTATTTTGCGGATAAAATTTATCATCAATATAGATATCGAAGGGAAACTTTATTGTTCTCTTTAGTGTGTATTTAGCATAATCTGCACCGTCATAACCTTTTTTAGCTATATTTGATGCCTTTCCTCTATTTCCATTAGTAGGGAAGGTCAAGCTTGATGTTCTCCCAAGAATCATTGCTGTCCTTTTATCATCATACTTAATTTCCTGATTATGAGCCCGATCATTTTCAATAGTAGGATCACAAACAACCGGAGCATGCGCCATTACTGAATTTAACTCAATATCTTCTTCCACAGTATCTTCACTAATATTGATTCCGGCAACAAAGTCATAATAGACCTTACAAATGCTGTCATGCTTTCCGTTTGAGGCTTCTGACATAATTATTAGGTCATCTTTTTTATAAGAAAACTCGATATCCGATATATCACTTTCAATATTATTAGGGTTGTCTGACTTTGCATCTGTAAAATTATCATTTAGTACAACATGTGTTTTAGTTCCATTCTTTATATGCTCCTTTATTATCAGCTTGTCATTTTTCACTCTCATTCCGGCTCTATTTAATGCTTGCTGCACTTCATAGGCATCGCCTTCTGTAGGCCATACTTTTTCCTTCACAACAGTTTTCAAGCTATCGTCTATTTCCTTTGAAGGTAGTGTAACTTCGTCTTGCATTTCGATATGATCTTTTTTATCTTTGCTATGCCACAACTCCACCTCCGGTTTTTTATAATCAACGGGAGGACTAATGGTTACACTTTGAGGAAGTATCCATTCTTTCTGATTTTCCGGCTTTTGTATTACTGCCTTTTCAATACCATATACACCGGCACTGATTATTTCATAGTAAGAATAGTCCTTTTCAACTGTATAGGGTACCGACATTGTTATCGAATCTCCATCACTAAAGGTATATGTTCTTTTTACATTAACTACGAACTGCTCTCTACCTGTTCTTTCAATACAGTTTATGTCGGCTATAAAATTATTGGCTCTTACTTTTACAAATAGGTTTTCTTTTGTTGGAATCCCCTGATTCACATCATACTTATTGGAGTAAAGCTCACAATTAGCTTCCGATGTTTTTTTATCCTCAAATACTTCCGGTTCAGGTATTGGAATAGGCGTACTTGTTGGTGTCGGCGCATCTGGGTTATATGGTTCCGGAGGTATCGGTATAGTTAAATATCCAGCCCCATTATCCCTGAATAAGACACCGCTCCCCCAACTGTACTCCGTTGGGGGCTGAATTATGTAGGTGTATTCATACCAGTTCAGAGATTCTATCTGCTCTCTTGTGAAGTCAACTGTGGGATGATCGACCGGTATACCTTGTCTATTCATCTCATCCCTGCTTCTTATCCTTAGTCCTTCTTTTATGTAGGGTTCAAACTCAGGCTTGTTGCAGAATTTTGAGTCAGCCGGTATACTATCAGTGCTTATTACCGCAGAATGAGATTTTATTTTTGGATGCCACCATGGTTCTTTCACCATATTTATTTCATTGTATCCTCTATTGTAATAAGAAGTATCTCCAACTGCATCATCAGGATACAAGTAATTAGTAAATCTAGCCCCATTCATAGTATATCCTAAATATCGGTTCCTTTGCCCACCTCTAATAATAATGGTGTTACCAAAAGGCTTATCATAAACTATTGTTTTTCTTGTTCCTGTTAAATAAGACTCACGATTAATTTCCATATCACAATCATTAAAATCTTCAAAGTAGTTGTATTCTATCAACCCCTTGCCCATTAGCCAATTATTAGCGTAATCAACTATACTTGTTTCAGTAGCTGATATTCTACAAAAAGAAAACAATAGAAAAATAATAGAAACAAGTATTATAGTTGCAAGGTGCTTCATTAATTAACACCTGCTTTCCAAAATATAATTGATATACTAGATCCATAAACCTCTACATCAACTTTTTTTCCACCATTTTCTAAGGTTTGTACGAATCTAGTACTTCTATCAACCTTTTTTCTTGCTATATCTACAACTTTTTTTGCAATAACGTCATTATATTTTTTAGTAATTACAGATTCAGCATAATCACAATTAGCCTTAAACTTTTCTTCATTAGGATTCCACTCAATATTTATATATAACTCTCCATACTCTCCATCATAATCAGCACTTACCCATTTTGAAGGTTCATATGTAGCCATTGCATTTGTACTTACAGGTGTTGGTGTGGCAGTATGTGTAGGTATTGTCTGTCCAGTTGAAATAATTACAGTTCTTGTGCTTCCATCCCATCCCACTGTAGCGCCAAGAGATTCTGCCGTATATCTGATAGGTACAAAAGTTCTGTCCTCTTTTATAATTGCTTTCGTATCCATTCTCTTTATAAGACCATTCACTAGAATATCTTTATCATTAATCTTTATAGTCACAATAGTGGCATCCTTTTTTACATATGCTTTCTGCTCACCTGCATTCCACTCAACCGTTGCACCAAGTTCTTCTGTTACAAATCTTACCGGCAAAAGTGTTCTTCCGTTTTTATCTATAAAAGGTTTTGCATCTGGAAAATTGACCATTTTCCCATTTACAGTAACATTAACTCCTTCTGTTCCATTTACTATTATCGTTACTCCAATTAATGAAATCACTAATGACATGATAATTACTAAAGCTAATTTTTTCATAAAGATTACCCCCAAAGTTATAGTTAGTTATATTTGCTATTATACATTATTACAGGCTTGTACACCAAGTCACATATCCAAGGTCACTCGGCTACGGCTTCATCTCCCAATGTCTTTATCATGTCATCCCACTTTCCATAATCTAATGAGATTAGGTCCATTAATGGTGTAAATCTTTGTTTCTGCGATGTTCACCGTATCGTAGGCTCCGTTCGCCGTTACGAATACACCGAATCTGATTTAATCTAAAAACAAAAAAAAGAGGATTAACCCTCTTTTTTTTGTTTTTGTTTTTTTTATCCTGCCACCCAAAAAACCACAAGAAACCCGATGCAGAATACTGATAACATTATTAGCAACCCCCGGAATATTCTATCCGTTATGCTTTTGTGTCTCTTTGCCCTATAAAGCGCAAAAGCACCAAGTAATAAAGAAATAATGGGAAACGCTGTCCAAAATATCATCCCGAAAGTGTTCATTATGAAGACACCCTTTCATACGCATAATCCGCTTTATCGCGGCACTTATACATCTGCCATATGTCATAGGCTGCTGCGATTGCCCCACCAAAAAACAGTAATAGACCAACTATTGCACCTACACCAGTAGGTGCCGTTATCGCTGCAACGACTAGGCCGACTATCGCTATCCCCGCTTCGCAGATTGCGCTAATTTCATGGTCTGCAAGGTCGTCTATGGCGTCTTTGACTTTTTCTAAATCTTCAGTGTTTTCGTCCGTTTCAGTTATCCGTAGTTTTTGGTCTCCGTCAGAATTCCCAATGGTCCACTTATTGCCGTCTATGTAATAATAATTATCCCAGAATATAGATGTTTCCCTAAACGACTTCTGAGTCTTAAATTTGGAAGCCTGCGCCCTCAAAGCTTTCATATCAAATGTTTGTGTTGTAGCTTTTTTGGTTTCGGTGCTTTTCACGGTCAAGGTCAATGTGTCTGAGATGGTGTTTAGATTGAAACTGTAGACACCATCCTTATCTTGAGTAGTTAGTGTTTTTGCATAACGGCTGTTGGTAAAAGCACTAATTTGAACTCTTTGGCCGTCAATGTTAACCACCCTAGTTTGTACAGCAGCGTTTGTTGTGGCTGGGATGAAAATTAAAGCACACACAATAATTAACCCCATCCATCTTGTAAATAATTTCTTCATGGTATATCCCTCACTTGTGTTATATTTTTCTAACATAAAAAATATAACACAACTTTTTGTCAATTGTCACGTAATTTAACATATTTACTGTATTATTCTGGTCACAATTCTGGCGCACGCCACTACCGTCTGAAAAAATGTTTTAGCTGACACGTCCTGCCCGTATGCGAAATAATTAACTGCCACATTATGCTCCGCTGCCTCCATCGCGGTTTGAAATTCTTTTTCGGTTAACTCTTCCCCTAACGCTTTTTCGATTTCATCTTTGAACTTTTGGATATCCAGCATATTTTGTGCCCCCCTATTCTTTTTTGTAATACTCACATTCATAGCCGTCCGCTCTTAGTGGAAGTCCTTCAGCCCATCCCGGAGCTACACCCATAATTTTTTCTATTTCTTCTAGTCTCCCGGTCTCCTCCGGTGCCTCTATTATGACCTCGTCGTGAACGTGCATTATTATGTTATACCCTGCTTTCGCTAAATTAACCATGGAAAAAGCGAGGCAATCTCGGGATATAGCTTGCACTATATTTTCCACTATTTTCGGGCCGTAAGTGTCTATTCTGCCCCATCGTTATTAGGATCCATAGACAAATGCCAAGGAGGAGACTTTTATGTCCACACTGTTTTATAATTATGATATCTTTTCTCAATCCACAACAGGTTTATCTTCAGCAATTTTCAAGTCCTTATCTGGCAATACATATGGGTAAAAAGTTTCCTCATTCTCATCCGTAAAAGAACCAGAACCACCAATACCAAAA
>CAYXPB010000190.1:0-10328 GCA_964466645.1 uncultured Acetivibrio sp.
TCCAGAATTTGATCGAGTTGATTTGTTATATATGAAGAAAGCTTGCAGCTTTTCAGCATTTGAATAATGCGAGGATAATTTATTCGAATATCCAAGATATCACTGTATATATGCTCGTTTAGCTCATCAAATCCGTTACTTTCTATTAAACTGGCAAGCTCATCAGATGAAATATACCAGGTTTTTGGCATTTTAACGTTCTTGAACAATGGATTATCGTTAGTCTGAGATTTAATAATTTGGTTTGCTAGAAAAAAACCTGTACCTTTTCCGCCAATTGTACCGTAGCTCATTGGTGAGCAAATAAATTTGTCAAGCAAATCACAAAAAGCGTCAATGGTAACATATTTTTGTATTATGGAAATTTCTTTAGGGTTATTAGTCAAGAACCTGCGTACTAATCTCACTGTTAACCACCGTTTTGTCGGTTCACTTGATGCATTGTTCTTTGCTATAGCCTTTTTATACTGCTGTAATGCCTTTACAATGCTTTTTATCTCGGTGCTCTTCCTGTTTACGATTTTTACAAGCTCTGAAGTTTTTTTCTGATAAATCCATAAGCAGATATGATCATATATCTGTGAGTTATTTAAACAGCTTGTTGCTGTAGAGAAAAGTACCTGGCTTAAATGGATTACATCAATCTCAGGCAATGCTTTTAGGGGAGAATTGATGTCAGTCTGATTTCGGTATATTGTCCAATTCATATCATTAAAAATGTCAACCAGCAGATTAGGGCTTATTTTTGCAAGTACAGCCAACATTTTCTCGCATACAAACAATAGCATTTCAAGATCAGTGTTTCTTAACAGCTCTATTATTGACTCCCACTGTGAACCTGAATGCAGACTATGTTGCAGACTTTTTTTGTAAATACAATCTGAAATTATATTTGCAATGCTATTAAGGAGCTTTACTTCCTGAGGAAGAAATACAATATCATCACCTGGAAATGTGCCTTTCTGGTACATTACTTGAATATAGCCGAGAACCTCATTATTTACAATGATGTTGGCTTGTATCTCATCGCCATTTTCAATGATCGGCTTTGTAAAGTAATGTTTACCTTCCAGATAAATATTCGCAGTACAAGCGTGGACATTTCTAAATCCCAAGGGTATTATATCAGGTACTTTTTTTAGTACATCGGCCATATTATGACTGCCTGCAGATATCGCTTCATCTATTGCATACAAGCATTCCAATTCCTTTGCACGCTCTGACAATATTTCATTGGGTACGTCCTTGAATCTGCTCACGCATGTTCCTCCTTACCAAGATGATGCCAAACATTCTAATGCATAATTGATTATACTGAAAGAACAAATTTTACTGCCAATTAACGTAATTTGCCTGATTATGAGTTGAGAAACCAGCAGTTAAATGATTGCAAAAATCTTATCACTTCAACAAACATCCTGCAAACTACAGTTAATGGAGTAAAATATACATACGATTTAACTTAGAAACGCTGAAAATACAACTTACACTTTTCACTACAAGCCTTATTTGATGCCAAATAGGCTCCGTGAAAAATGGAAGTAATATTTTAGATATCCCTTATTATACCCAGCCACGAAGCTTAACTGCTTCTGCCACACGATTAATAGCAATCACATAAGCTGCATTTCGCATATAAATTCCTTTTTCCTTCGCTAAATTATGAACAGCGTGAAAAGCCGAAGTCATTTTAAAATCAAGTTTTTCCAGTACTTCTTCTTTAGACCAGAAATAGTTCATGTTACATTGAACTTGTTCAAAATAGCTGCAGGTTACACCACCGGCATTACACAGGAAATCAGGAATGAGATAAATATTTTTTGCTTTGATTAGCTCATCACAATCTGTTGTTGTAGGTCCGTTTGCTCCTTCGCAGATTACTTTTACCTGATCACTGATTTTTGCAAAGGATGTAGGTGTCAACTGGTTTTCAAGTGCGCAAGGTAAAATAATATCTACATTTTGGGAAATCCACTCGTCGCCATCGAGCAATTCACATCCCATATCCTGAGCCTTGATTTTGTCAATCGTTCCATATGTATCTTTTATGCCAGCTAGTTTATCAATATCAAGTCCTTTTGTATTACGGAATGTATATGCCTTTTTATCGCTATTGTCCCAGCAGGAAATGGCAATAATCTTGCCGCCCAATTTTGTATACAATCTTGCTGCATATTCTGCCACATTACCAAAGCCTTGAAGACTTGCGGTCGTTTTGGTGATATCTATTTTCAATTCTTTAAGAGCTTCCCTAAGGTTAAAGATAACCCCATAACCTGTTGCTTCAGTACGTCCAAGTGATCCACCCATTCCTACAGGCTTTCCTGTTATCGTTCCGGGTAAATGGCTTCCATGGATGGTTTCAAACTCATCCATCATCCAAAGCATATGCTGGCCGTTTGTCATAACATCAGGAGCCGGAACATCAACTGTTGGTCCGATATTTTTAGCCAGTTGTCGGATATATCCCCGACATAATCTCTCCTGCTCATTCTTTGATAAATTATGAGGATCACAAATTACTCCTCCCTTAGCTCCACCAAGGGGAATATCAACAACTGCACATTTCCATGTCATCCATAAAGATAAAGCCCTTATTGTATCAATAGTTTCCTGAGGATGGAAGCGTATTCCTCCCTTAGCTGGACCACGTGCATCATTGTGTTGTATTCTATAGCCATTGAATATTTTAGTTGTCCCATCATCCATCTTTACTGGGATAGTAAAATGATATTCACGGCTTGGCTGACGCAGCAACTCACGGATCGGTTGTTCTAAATCAATCAAATCAGCTACAGCATCGAATTGCTTTTGTGCAGTCATGTAAGCATTGTAGGTTGTATGTCCCATTTTTTTAATCTCCTTTTCAAAAAAAACTTTTAACTCCTAAATTTTTTATATGGAATATTATTTCTAATTATATTATTTTTTATGTAATTGTCAATTATATATGCAAAATTTCTGAAATTTCGTAAGATGAAACTTTCAAATATATGAGCAGTTTTCTGAAATTGTACTATCTGTAATTTGGTTATGCAAGTGTTTTATCACGCTTCGTCCATTTTAGTAATTTCAAAGGTCTCCGGTAAAAAGAGGTCATTGCCACTGTTTGGAAATTAGTTTTTCCACAATCACCCAAATAGCTAATATTGACAAACAATATGATTGTGATGATATAATTAAGAATTAAGAAAGGAATTTTAAAATGCAAATAATAAGAATTTTATCAGGACCAATTATTGGAGCTATTATAGGCCTTTTTACAAATTATATAGCAGTTAAAATGCTTTTTAGACCTAGAAACGCCGTAAGAATAGGCAAATATACATTACCCTTTACACCGGGAATTGTTCCAAAAAGAAAAGCAGAACTTGCAAAAGCAGTCGGTAGAACTGTGGGAAGCTCATTATTTGGTGCGAATGAGGTTAAATCAATTATTGCTTCCGAAGACATGAAAAATACCTTTGTAAATGGAGTTATGAAGATTATAAACGAAAGAGTCTCAGAAGATACAACAACTAAATCTATGCTTTCAGAAATTATTGGTGAGGAATCATACTTACAAAAGAGAGATAATCTAGCTCACAAACTTTCCGATAGAATCGTACAAGGACTATTGAATATGGATGTCGGGACAATTATAACTGACAGGGGTGTGGAAGTTATTAAAAAAAAGTTAAGCAACCCTATGCTCTCCTTTTTAGTTAATGAAAAGACCATAAAATCTATTGCAGTCCCTATTGGGGAACAAATAAATGAATACATTAAGTCCGATGGAATAGATAAAATCGAAAGCTTTCTTTCTAACGAAGTATCAGAGCTTGAAAACAGGCAAATCAACAGTTTGTTTACCAACAAGGAAGCTGTTATGCTAAAATTGCAAAACAAACTGGGTGATCTATATACCAATTTCGTAAATAATAATGTTGAAAGTTTCGTAAAACGTTTTAAAATTAGCGAAATTGTTGAGGAAAAGATTTCTAACATGAGCAATGAATCAATTGAATCGCTAGCGCTTTCGGTTATGGAAAACGAACTCGGAATGATTGTTAACCTTGGTGCTGTAATTGGATTTGTCATAGGAATCATTAATACCTTTATATAGGCTTGAATTCCCAATCAAGCTTATCCTTCTCGGTTTTTTTTAATGCAATTTTTATGCCTTAAAAACTTATACTGTATCCAAAATATTCATCATCCACTTTCAAATACAAAACATTCTCATAAACAGTTATTGACTTAATTCTCTCCAATTCGATTTCTTCGGGAATACTCACAGTTTTTCCACCAAGCACATTGTTCATATCTTCATCATATACTCTTATTCCTGTGCTCAATTCAATATTTGTATCTGTAAGAACTCTTTCTTCCTTATAAGCAGCTGCCAAAAATTCTTTTAACTTCCCTTTATCCATTATATATCCAGAAAAGAATTTTACAATTGGAAATGATGTTACATATTGAGTGGGGAAATCTGTATCTATTTGAGTACTTTCACTTCCGTCTAGATTAACCCTTTTTGTTGAACCATCTTTTGCTGCGTAATAGATGCGATCATTAAATATTCTGAAATTTCCATATTCCGTCCACCCCTCCAATTCCAATATTAATTCATGCTTTAAGGTCTTTAGATCAATCCTCTTTATTGCTTCTTTGGGATTATCAAACCCTACAAAACCCCACGGATAAATGGAAATATAGTATATGTATCCATCTTTCTCTAAGGGCATGTACATTCTAAAATCTCTGTATTCAATTTTTTCACTGCTCCCAATTTTCATTTTGCCAAACAAGCCAAAGTCCGGGTTCATCATTCCTTCACCGGAACCTCCTCCACCTAAAGCTATTATATGATAATAAAGCCATTTATCATCGTTACATATCAACTTTATATCAGATTGCCAACCTTGATAGTTGTAAGACTTGTATACAACCTTTTCATCTTCTCCATTATTCCTTACACACTTCAAAACTATATCCTTTCCTGGTTCCCCACGATAATAAGGCCTTGTCTCAAGTACCTCTCCATTTTTTAAAGGATAGTAATAAATCCAATCGTTTATAACTTTGTATAGTTTCCCAAAGTCATGTACTAGCTTGCGTTCAGAAGAACCGTCAATCCGATAGAGATCTCCTGCCAAAGTGTAAAAATATGAAACACCTTTGTCTTCAAACATAGATACTTTTTCATCGCCATGGTAAGTTTTATCCTTTTGCTTCAAACTAAATGAGTCCTCAATTACTCCCTTATTTGCTAAGTCTGCAATTTCATCAGGGGTTAGTTTAAAACTTCCTTTTGTACTATATGCTTCTTTATGTGTTGGCATAACTTTTGGTGTATTGGTTGCTTGAACAGTATTGTTGTTTTGATCTGTGGTATTTCTTTTATCTTCACTACTTCCGCCTTCCATAGTCCCGTCAACCTGATTTAAAACTATCAGCAATACAATTGACAATACCAAGATCACAATTAAGCGTTTGTTTACAGGCTGTTTATTCAAACTATTCACCTCATTAAAGTTCTCTAATATTCCTTTATATGTAAACACTTACGGTTTAATAATACCATTTTAATATACCAAAAGCCATAATAAATGCAATATTATTTCCCGAACCTCAAATTTGCCTTTAAATCTGCTATAAAACCACCTTTTCTAGACTTTTGTAAAAATTTCAATTGCAATTAAATATGTATCTGTGTTAAAATGTTGTGGTGTAAATAGTGTCAATTATTTGACACAGTTTTACTCCCCTAAAGAGAGCTACAAAACACGCTCTCTATTTTTTTATCACAAAACGTTTACATATTTAAGTTTTATGTTAATTTTCATCCAATATTTCTTGTAATAATTTGATTGTTATGAAAATTGCAACTTGGTGAACAATATAACCTAATAAGGTTTAAAAAGCATTTAACTATAAACGGTTTTAGCCCATAAAAAAAGACTCCGCGTTATAAAACGCAAAATCTTTTATTTATGTTATTAAATACTCTCCTGTTATTAAATCTACTTACAGTTTCATTCTGTCCTTTCTACTTAGCAAGACCTCATCCAATGCTACTGCTTCATTAACTACATTATCAATTTCCGAGATTTCTGGGTCCAAGTCACTATTCGATATGATCTGATGTTTGAAAGTAACTATTGCACTCTCAATGTAATCTAGCTTTGAATTCACCATTTCCAATTCGCTCTTTTCTCTCTTAATCCTTTCAAGCAAGCGTTTATCCAATTCTAAAGCCTTTTCAATATCAACTTTTGCCTTCGGATTTATAAGATTTTCTTTCTTCATACTGTTGCTATTCATACGCTCTTCAACTTTACTACCATTGAGGCTTTTTATATCTTTGACTCTTACACTGTAATTGTACATTAATTTAAAATAAACCAAAACAAGTTTTAATGCCTGTTCAACTATTTTTTGCTTTATCAGGTCATCCTTTACATTGTTGTAGTACGTCATTAAGGATTCCTTTTCCCTAAATATATTCGTTACCTTCTCCTTCATTCCTGCTCGAAGCCTTCCTGATACATATCGATAAAGCTTATTAGATTCAATATTAAGATCTTGTATGCCTTCTATTTGCTGTTGGCTATTATAATCCTGCAAAAATTTTTCATCTCTTAAGGTCTGCATAACAAAATAGATATACCCAGCAAGACCTACCAAAAGGAATGGCAGATAAGTAGTAGCCAAAAAAACGATTCCAACTACAGCAAGTAGCGCAAGATTCTTTAATTTTATGGATGCTTTTAATAACAATTCAAAATTCATAATTTTATTTATACCTCCAGGCTGAAATCTCTCCGCAATGCTGAAAACACTTCAGTCACTTTATATTTCAGCTATTCCTTACCCTATCTCTCTTGTTAGAACAAACTCCGTCCTTCTGTTTTTAGCTTTATCCTCTTCAGTAATCTCATTTGCAACTATAGGTCTATCCTCTCCCCAACCTCTTGCAATTATCCTATTTTCATTAACACCCTTTTGTACAAGGTATTTTTTAACTTCCGTAGCCCTATTCTTTGAAAGTTGAAGGTTACTATCATTGCTTCCTACAGAATCGGTATTTGCATCTATAATAAGATAGTATTCCGGAAATTGCCCGAGTATTTCCTTTACCTCATCAAGAACTACTATTGACTCTGACTTAACAGCTGCCTTACCTGAATCGTAATAAACAGGAGGAATATCTACTTTAGCAACTCTTTCCGTGTTTTTTTCTATACTTATTTCATCCTGCTGCTTAAATTCTTTCTTTGCACCTTCTATTTGACCTACATTATCTGGCAGATCAAAGTCAGTTGAACTCACTAAAATCTCATCAACATCTTGGGAACTATTTATTTTATCCAAATACGCCTTACTTGAGACCTCTTTAGACAAATTAAAATCCATATCCATATCTCCGTACTTTTTCCAAGTCTCAACTGTATCTTTAATTATTCCATCTAAGTTATCTCTTTCTCCGGCCACTCCAAAATAACTAAAATTATCATTGAGAGACATAAGCTTAATATCCCTAAATGATTCCTCAACATCCTGTGTAGTTACTTTTGTATCACTGTATTCACCCTCTTGAGTCATCAACTCTGCAAGCTTTTCATATGCTTTATCAGGCCTTTCTATTATATACCTTGAAGCAGCATACCACGTTTTCAAAAAAGCCTCTACCTTTTCGGGGTTACTTTTCGCATAGTTTTTGTTTACCACTAGCATGGTTGGTACTAAATAAGGCACTTCCTTAGTAGTAATCAAAACCTTAACCGAACCAGGCTTAGAAGAATTTATTTCATTTACCGCTATGTTCATATCCGGACTCCAGGAAACGATCAAATCAGCATTTCCCAATCTTAAGTCATCGATTACCTTTTGCATGTCATCCCTCTCTATAGGCTCTATATCCTGATACCTTAAACCAACAAGCCTTAGAAACTTGCTCAAAATAAACCTTCCTGTACCGTCTCCTACAAAAGATACTTTTCTATCCTCCATATCATTCAAATCTTTTATTTCAGATTTCCCTACAATACCATCGGCACCTCGTGAAAAATCAGTAATACCAACTATTACTCCCGCATCAGGATATTCCTTTTGAAATTTTATGAACGCCGGAAGCGACATTTCTGTGGCCTGTATTTCTCCACGGCTTAACGCCTCTATCCTGTCATTATCATTAGGTATATAGTTTATATCCATACTAAGCGAATAATCCCTGTTGTATTCTCTGCCCAAACCTAATAATATTGGGGTCCCGCCTATCCAACTGTCCAATCCCATAGTAAAGCTATTGCCTGAAGAGTCTGGACTCTTTCCTTTGCCTTTAGGGTCATTACCTTTATTTTGAGCATTAGGGTCATTTTTATCGCCATTGGAAAACAATCCCGAAAACCCTCCTCCGGGATTATTTCCTTTATAGTTAATAGCAACAATTCCAGCAGCAATAATAAGTACAAATATAATAATATTGCCCCACTTTATTCTTTTACCTTCCATCTGACTCCTCCTATATACAAAAATAGTCTTATAAAAGAATTATACCTATTTTGCTCTAATTCTTCAAGTTATCATCAAACTCGACTGCCTGCACCCACTTTATTATTCGGACCGGAACTTAATCTGCTATTTTCTAGCCCCTTTAAGCCAAAAATAAACCTAGTTACTTTAGTCCTTCTTACAAGCAAGTCATATACAAACACCGTCAGTATAAATGTAATTATGAAAGTCGCAATAAACTTCAATACAATACCAACATTCAGCGGCATTATATAATAAGCAGTAATAAACAATATTGTCTGATGTATCATATAAAAAGGCAAGGCTGCCTCATTCGCATACTTTAAAAGTTTATTTGAATGATTCAAGGACTTAATACATACACCAAGTAAAAACACAATCCAACTCCAGGTATTAATAGTCCTTAATATCTGATAAACAGCAAATCCTAAAGTAAATTTAGGCGAAAGCTCCCATACCTCAACATAACCTTTAGCCAACAAAAATGCCAAAATTCCCGAGCAAACAGATCCTGTAATCAAACCACTTATCCGGTTACTTACAATAACTGTCCTGTATTTAATATCCGACCGTATTATATATCCATAAAGAAAAAATGCAAACCAGAAGAAAAAATCTGCCCAATCTAAATATTGACTGAATCTTGCCCTTAATGCAACTTGTATTAAGGCAATTGGTATAATAAATAAACAAATCCCTAAAGGCTTTTGACCTATGCCATTAATTCTAGAAAGAATATTTAATCCGCTCTTGCTATTTAATAACAAGAAAATTGGAAGTGCAAGTAATGAAAAAATAAATAAATACCCTAGAAACCACAAATTATGACTGTACGCAAAAAACCACCTAAAGTTAAACTCAGGACGCATACCATCCAGAAAATGAGGGTAAAAATTCAAGAGAGCACCGCTGTATTTGCCTTCATCGAGCTGTTGAATATATTCCTGAGGCGGTATCAGAATAAAGAGACCGCAAACAAAAGGTACTATCAGCCTTTTAAACCTCTCTTTTATATAATAGGTCTTTGATTTGAACCCCAGAGCCAAATAGGAAGTAGCTCCTGCCATAAGAAAAAACAGAGGCATAAGCCATTGTATAATAAAGCCTGTAAATACAGTCATCCCGTAACTGACTTGTGGATTCTTTATGTGCCAATCTACTACATCAAAAACTCGTCCCACATGAAAGCAAAACACCATAACCATACCGATAACTCTCAACCAGTCTAGATAATGGTCTCTTACATGCTTTTTTTCGATTTGCTCTGAGTTCAAATCCATTAGCAACCCCCACAGTAGTTTCCAGCTATATGTAGCAAAATACATTATTAAGAAACATAAATTCCCCTAAAAAATTAGCGGCTTTCAATCACTGAAAACCGCTAATTGATGGTCGGAGTATGGAGATTTGAACTCCAGGCCTCTTGGTCCCGAACCAAGCGCGCTACCATCTGCGCTATACCCCGAAAAACTACATATATATTTTATCAGCATTGTTTAATCTAATCAATATTTGAATTTCCATTGTTGATAAGCTTGGAGCATGGATATAATTCTGGTCGAGTGAATTCTATTTAAATTATACATCTGCACTTCAATATCACCCGCTATAAGATTTAGGTTTTGGTGCTGGTGTTGCTTTAGGTTTCGGTGATGGTATTGATGCTGCTGTAGATGTTAAGGTCGGTTCCGGTGTAGGTGTTGATGTTGGTTTCGGCGTAGGTGTTGATGTGAGTGTTGGCGTTGATGTTGGCGTTGGTGTTGGTGTTGGTGTTGGTGTTGGTGTTGGTGTTGGTGTTGGTGTTGGTG
>CAYXPB010000191.1:0-10242 GCA_964466645.1 uncultured Acetivibrio sp.
ACAAATAACCGAGAGCTCTTAAATCATTTTGAAGATTATATACTTCTCCTGTTCTCATACCTTGCCTTAATAGTATTCGTTCTGAATGATAGTCTGCATAGGCTGTGTTTACCAACGTAAAAGCAGATATTATCACAGACATAACTAAAGTTACTAAAAAAACTCCTATTTTTCTTTTCATTAAAATTCTCCTCTCTAAGCCTACGAGGTTAGTTGACGGGTTAGGAGAGAGCGAATTTCCCCCACGTTTTTAAATAAGTATCCTTTTAGGTGATTCCAAAAAATAACTGGTCAATGAGTGTTTCAAGAAAGCTGATTTTATTGGGTCGAAAATATATATATTGACTAATGAATTTTTTGAAACACCTTATACTAAAAACAGTTTAACCCCAAAAATTGATCCCCCGTTCCTTTTCCTAATAAGGACTAGGCACTCTATTATATTTACTTTGCAAATAAATAGCTCTAAGGGCACTCAACTGTTTTGCCTATAAAAGGCAAAATAAAAACAGCTGTTTAAATTATTTATATCAGCTATTTATATGCAAAGTATGTATTGACGACGTTTCCCCATTATAAGTGATAGAGCGCTACGAATCAACCTGTAATATGTACCATGGTAATTATCTACAGACTTTCTTGAAAAGAAATGTACCCGTCCGGTTATTTTTTTGGAATAACCTAAATATTAATAATGGGGACAATTTTTTTAGGAGAAAGCAGATGGGGAAAAAGTCATTTGTGGGAAGCGCAATAGTTCTAATGATTGCAGGCTTTGTGGTAAAAATATTAGGCTTTGTATATAGAATATATCTTTCAAATCTTATTGGAGCAGAAGGAATGGGGCTTTTTCAGTTGATTTCACCTATATATTCTCTCGTCATTCTTACTTTAACGTCAGGTGTATCAATTGCTGTTTCGAAAATGGTTGCTGAGCAAATGGCAAAAAACCATTCAGTAAATTTAAAACGGATTACTTCATGTGCGCTGTTTATAGTGATATCTTCAGGAATAGCTGTTTCAGTTTTTATGTTTGTATTTATTAATCCCATCGTAAATGTTATATTAAAAGACTCAAGAACATATTATGCAATGCTTCTGATGATACCATGCGTACCGATTGTTGCGGCGGCGTCTGCATTAAAAGGATATTTTTACGGGATACAGGATGTGGTGCCTACAGCATGCTCACAAATAGCAGAACAAGTGGTTAGAATAACCCTTGTAATATCTATGGCAGGATATTTCTTGAATATTGGTTTGGAATACGCATGTGCGCTGGCAACATTAGGAATGGCTGTGGGTGAAATATCTAATTTAGGAGTTCTTCTGCTAGTATATAAGCTAAGGAAAAATAAGGAGTGCGACACTTCTAAAAGAGGGTTTATGAGGAAAAGATATATAGTGAGAGATTTGGCAAAGGTGTCAATTCCTATTTCGTTTAACAGATTGATAACATCAATGATGGCAGCGGTAGAAATGATTTTGATACCGAGAATGCTTTTAGCAGGAGGCTTAAATTACCAAAGCAGCATGGAAGAGTTTGGGAAGCTTATGGGAATGGCAATGCCGCTAGTGTTTTTTCCTTCTCTAGTAACTTCATCTCTAGCAACAACTCTTGTGCCAGCAATCTCGGAAGCTATGTCACTTAAAAGCTATAAAACTGTAAATTACAGAATGTCTATGTCCATTCAGTTGAGCGTAATTCTTGGGTTCATATTTACAGCAATATTTATTGTTTTTCCAAATGAAATAGGGGATATGCTTTATAGGAATGAGCGTATTGGCGAAATACTATATTTACTGGCTTTTACAAGCGTATTTATCTATCTACAGCAAACACTGCTTGGTATAATGAACGGTCTCGGAAAACAGGGCATTTCTCTTAGAAATTCAATGGTAGGATATGCAATCAGAATTGCTTTTGTAATATACTTAATTCCGGTATATGGGCTCAAAGGTTATATTATAGGAATGATTTCGAGTTCTGCCATTGTATGTGCTCTAAATCTAGGGACTGTAGTAAAAACTACAGGTATGGTTTTAGATATTAGAAATTGGTTAATTAAGCCCGGAATTATAGGGGTAATAATGTTTGCTATAGGAAGATATATCTATTACTTTTTCACCATATTTAAATTAAGCTATGTACTCACAATTCTAATGTCTGTATTTAGTAATATTCTGATAGCTTTTATACTGCTGTTTGTATTTGGAGTACTCGACAAAAAAGAGATGATAAAGCTTGTTGGTATAGATAAGTATTCAAGTACTAGGAAATAATAATGTCAACAACGTTATAGTATTAGGCATGCACACTTAGGTTAAGCATTTCATAAGCTAATTATTATAGAAATCATTTGAAAATCAGATGTAATAGTAGATAAATAGTGCTAATCAATATTAAAGGTCAAGGATGGTCAAAATCAAATTTTGAAATTTTGTAGTCAGGTATGGTATAAATATATTGTAAGGTCAAAGATAGTCAAAGTTTAAAACAAAGATAATGGAGGTGTTTTATATGTTTGGACTTACGCCGTATTATAGGAAAAATAATGGAATTTCAACAAGAGGAGATGTTTGGGATGTTAGCAGAAGTATTTTTGAAGATTTTTTCAATGACTCGTTTTTTAAAGGAACTTTTCTTCCCGCAACCGAAATTAGAGCCGATATACGTGAGAACGAAAAGGAATATGTATTAGATATCGAGGTGCCTGGAATTAAAAAGGAAGATATAAAGCTTGATTTAAAAGATGACGTTCTTACAGTTTCCGTTGACCGTAATGAGGAAGTAAATGAGGAAAAAGGAGACTATATAAGAAAAGAGCGTAGATATGGATCGTTGAGTAGAAGCTTCTATGTTGAAAATATCAAACCTGAGGACGTGAAAGCTAATTATACAAATGGTATTCTAACGGTTACACTTCCTAAGGAAAAGGAAAATAGAAATAATACGCATAAAATTGATATCCAATAAACCAATTTTTATGAAATACTTATGTAACATAAACTTAACATTTTTCGAAGTTTAGATGGAGCTTAAAATTCATCTAAGCTTCGAATTTTTATTTTGTATATATTTATATTTTTGTAATACTTTCCGAATTTTTGAATATATATAGTGTGCACTAATTTTTAAGGCAATGTTAAATTATTATTACATACATTGAAAGCAATGGAAGAATATAGTACAATGTCTCTAGAAGACTATTATTTGGGGGAGTATAGTTTGAGAGGAGGGTTATGAATGAATAATTTCACACAGAAGTTAAAAATGGAGATTGTTGAGAAAAACTCACTACTTAATTCCTTCGACCTAAACTATGACTCTAACAGGGAACGAGCAGAAAGTGTCAAAGTTCAGTTGGATAGCCTTCTTTATCAGTATTATAAGACACTTAGATACGCTGATGAAGAAGTGTAGAAAAAGAAGAGTTTGCATCATAGTAGACTTAGGAGAGTGTAGGATGCACAAACTTATTTACACCAGACTGAGGGCCGGTAAGAACGTATTGTTCTGCCGGCCTTAAGGTTGTTGTAATGTTACAATAAGCACTATAATAAGTAATAATAAGAAAAGGCTTAACATGTTAAAAAATATTTAAAGAGTATTGCACAGAACTTTTATCCACTGTGAATACTTTTTTTATTTTTTATAATTTAATTTAATTATTACATTTTTATAAACTTTGTCCAAAATATGTTGAAAATAAATGTCCGATAGTTTAATATAGATAATTATGACTGGTAGTATATGTAAATATTTGATTCGGGGGTGATATGTCGAAATTTTTACCTTAGTGTTTTAAACATAGTCTATATTTTAAACACACTAAAGAAACAGTACTTTGTAAAATCACATTTTTACGTTATTTAAGGTTTCTAGTTTATCTGAGCAACATTACATCAATAATTAGGAGGTCATACTATGTTGAAAAAAGCAATTTCAGTATTTACAATAGCCTGTATGTTATCTTCTGTGCTAACTTTCAACGTGTTCGCACAGAATATTAAGTCAAATCAGAAAGACAAAAGATTTGATACAAATATGAGTATTAGTTCAAAAAACCTCAGAAAACCAGGTCAGTTAATTGTTAAGTATAAGGACAATGCTTCACTAAAAGCAAACAAGAGTTTTATAAATAAAAATCAAGGAAAAATTATAAAATCCCAAAGTAATGGCTTGGCACTTATAGAAGTTGCTGAGGAGAAACTTGCAGAAAAAATCAGGATATTTAGACAAAATAGAGGTGTTGAATATGCTGTACCGAACTACATAAGAAAAGTTTCTGAGTTTCCTGAGGATGCTCCAAATGATCCCGATTACGAAAAGCAATGGGGTCTAAAAAACATTGAAGCACAAAATTCTTGGATTACTCTTGGAGATACTTCTTCTATGGAAGAAATAAAAGTAGCGGTTATCGATACTGGACTTGATAGTACACATGAAGATCTAAAAGATAGAGTAACTGCAGGTTATGACTTTGTTGATATGGACGAAGATCCTTCACCTGGACCGATTTATGAAGAACATGCGTCACATGTTGCAGGAATAATTGCTGCTTCAACAGATAATGGGATTGGAGTTGCAGGAGCTGCTGGCAAAGCGCCGATAAAGATTATGCCATTGAGAGTTTTAGAAGCTGGAGGTGGTGATGATTATACTATAGCACAAGCTATATATTATGCCGTAGACAATGGAGCAAAGGTAATCAATATGAGCCTGGGAGGTTTTGGTGAGAGTCCATTACTCACAGATGCCTGCAATTATGCTTTTAACAAGGGTGTTGTAGTTGTTGCATCTTCAGGAAACGATGGTGACGATGTAGAGAACTATTCTCCGGCAGCTATACCAGGAGTTATTACAGTAGCTGCAACAGATATTGAGAATCAACCGGCATATTTTTCTAATTATGGATCTGCTGTTGAACTTGCTGCACCTGGGGTTGATGTTCTCAGTACAATACCTGGAAATCAATATGAATCCTATAGCGGTACATCCATGTCAGCTCCATTTGTAAGTGCTGCATGTGCGCTATTGTTATCTAAAAACCCTACACTCTCTACGATAGAAGTAGAGCAATATCTTACTGATTCAGCAAAAGATTTAGGTGATGAAGGTAAAGATGAATACTTTGGATATGGTCTTCTTAATCTTAATAACGCATTTAACCTTAAAGAAATCGAACCTAGATTGGAAATAACAAATCTTAGGGATAAAAGTACTGTTTATGATGTTATCAATTTACAGACGAGATTTACATATCCGGAGAAGATTGTAAATACTGAGTTATATATTGATGGAATTACTGTTGAGCCTTTGGTAGATGAATTTGATGCTGAGGATGATGAGGAGTCTGTTGCTAGATCGGTTTACCAAAACAATATGTATACGAACTTCGAAATTGACACCAATAAATTCAAAGATGGTATGCATACACTCAGTGTGGTTGCAACAGACAATGAAAGTCAAACTTATAGTAAAGAAGTAAAGATTAATATAAGAAATACTGTTTACACTGGACTTAAAGTAAAATTGTCAAATGAGGGAGAACCAGTAAAAGGTGGTTATGTTGAAGTTTATAACAAATACACCCAAGATGGAGAAACATACTATGACTATATTTATTCGGGAATGACATCAAAAACTGGTGTTGCAATGGTTCCTGGCACAGTAGCACCAAATGGAAATGACTATATAGTCGTTGCAAGTTATGAAACTTTATATGGTGATCAGTATTATTATTCCTCAGAAGTGAAGGAAGTTACAGCACCAGGTATTATTGAGATGGATGGAGCTGATCTTGTACCAGTTACTATTGATACAGATGTAAATGATCCTTTCCCATTGATACTTGCAACTTACAAATTTCCTGGATCCGAACAGGGTTTTGAGTTCATATTAATGCCATTTACTGAAAATGGATCATCTGAATTTTATCTTAATCCAGGAAACTATTCTTTTCAAGCCTGCTGTTATTCTTCAGGAGAATTAGATGAAGATAATGAAATGGAAAAGGGTGAAATGTATTATCTTTGTACTGATAATATTGAGATTAGTTCAGATAATTCATATATAGTTATGGATTCTGATATTTCAAATCTTGCTAGTGTGGATGTTTCATACAAAAATATTCATGGTTTTATACAAGAGGGAAGTTCTATCATGTTTAGTGCTCAGAATTCGAATCTTTCATTTGGATTTGGATTTGAAGATGTTTCAGATTTGCCTGACATATATTTAACTCCTGGAGCCTATCAATCCGGCATGGTAATAACAGGTCAAAAGGATGGACAAAAGGCTTACGTTTATCTTCAAAGTAATGCTGTTGAATTTGAAAACGACGATGAAAACCTTTTGGATTTTGGAGGTACACTTACTGGTAAAGTAGAGTTGGACAAGACAAAATTCATTCCGGGTGAAGAACTTTACGTCAATAATTCTGTAACTGACAGTTATGGTAATAAACTTTTATATATGGAATACATACCTGAGGATATGTATGAATTACTTAATGGACAAAGTATTATATCATACAAAACTGGTAGCAATAATTTCAAGATCAGGACACTTGATTCTGCAATTAATGCAATGGAAGGGACAGAGGAGCCTGAAGAGCCTGTAGAAATAGAGTACAAAAATCCGGCAACATTAACACTTATGGATAGTAAGGGCAACGAAATAATGAGTGAAGGTCTTTATTACTTAGACATTGCATATTTGGCACTGCCTCAAAATCTATCGACAGATAAATATATGCTAAAATTGGTAGTAGATCTTCCATACCTGATTCAAGCTGATACTTCATTTAATGTTAGCAGAGTAGTTAAGAGTGATGCAGTAAAATTCACAATAGAACAGCCAGATAAAACAAAAGCAACATCAGCTACTGTTGAAGCAGTAAATACACTGACAGGAGAATCATACTATTTTTATGGTACAGATCTTTTGAACGGTGAAATGTTTGTATCACTTCCAAAAGCAAGTTATAAATTTGTTGTAACTGCAACCTCTTATGAAGTAAATGGTGAAGTGATGAATGAAGCATCGAAAGAAAAGCTTTTCAGTACTGTAAGTAAGAACGTCTATGAAGAGCCTGAAATTGTTATGAACAACGCCATATACGTAAGAGATGGTAAGTCTCCTGCTAATTATACTTTGGTGTCAACACAGTTGCAAAAAGTGGAATTTGCAGTAAAAGATGAAGACGGGAAAACACTTGATAATCCTGCAATATACTATTTATCAATACCTTTTAGTTCATCAAGCTATACAGCCTTGTTGGGTATTGATGCCAAAGACTTTGGCTATAGTATGGGAAATATCTATGTTTCTAAGGGAACTTACACTTTAACAACACAAGTAATTTCACAGGATGGCACAGCGTTGGAACGTTTGATTTTTAAGCCGGAAGTTTCGGTTGGTTTAAAAACAAGAAATACGCAGTTGATTGGATTTACGTCTGATAATCTTACTAATGTAAGTCTTGACAGCAAATCAGATAAAAAGTCTATTGATGCTGTTATAAGCGATTCAAAGACAGGTTTAACCGCATCTCTCAGTCTTGCAAAAGGTAAAGCTGTTAAAGTATCAAAAGGTCTATATGATATGGATATTCTTTGCGAAAGTAGAGAATATGGTGATACATATCTTTATCATCTGAACTCACAAAAAGATTTTAGCGGTGATAATGTAGCTATAAATTGCGGAACTGATTTTAGTATGTCAGTATCACCAAGTAAGTCAACTTATAAAGTAGGTGAAGCATTAAAAACTACTAACGTGATTGCAGATAGATATGGTAATAGACTGGTTAATGTGTATGGCGGCGGCTATTATTATTTCTTATCCGAGAAGCTTAAATCTTCTAAAGGTAGAGTTGTCTTAAAGAAAGTGAATGGAGAAATTGAGTTGTATGATGCTGTTGCAAGAAAATATGTAGAAATACCATACTATGATATAAGAGCACCTTTCATTAACATCAAGGATTCCTTTGGTGATGTGATTTTATCAGCAAAGTCACCTGATTTCTACACAAATTCTTCAATAAAGCTCGATTCACAATGGATAGACAGCGGAAGATACAAGATAGAGCTGACTCTTGATATAGATGCTGACGGAAATATGTCTGCTGAATCGTTTTTCAATGTTAAATAACCATCTATATTTAACATTGAGTTGCTAAGAAAAACAAGCTTTCCGGTATTTGTTTATCGGAAAGCTTTGTTTTTGAAAAAAATTGATGGAGTCAAGTTAATAGACTCTTTATGGATAGAATATCGGCATTGCTTAGTTACAAATATTTATTCTGCAAAGCACAGTTTTGATGCTTTGCTGCATTTTAGGCATAGTGAAGAGTGCCTTCTACCTTCTACATAGACCAAAATATTGTCCAGTAAAAATAAACAGCTTTTGTTCAGACTATTGGATTATTCTTTTACAAAGTGCATTAATTTTGCCTTGAAGTCTCCCCACAAGCCTTTTATGAGTACTCCGCCATTCATTAGTGCAGCACCAGAATAAACATCACTTGTTTCTTCCAACGGTATGATTTGGACAATCACTCACATGTGCCCCTATAGCAGATACGGGATATACAATAGATGTACCGTGTTGAATTTTTAATCTTTCTACTGCATCTGTGTTATCGGAGGCCCAGATTTGAGGACTGTAATAGAGCGTACCTGGATCTAGTCTTGCACCTCCACCTGAGTAGCTCTCCAGAAGTAAATATGGGAAGTCGGTTGTCAGCCTATCCATAAGTTCATAGTATAGGAATTTGCATTTTAAAAGTTCGCCCGAAGGGCGCTAAGTTCATTATTGTAATAGTTCTTAAGAGTCAAAGTAATTATCAAGAGTTTTAATTTGTAATAAGCTTGACTAAGAGTATAATAATTATTTTATAAATCATGCCTCCATGTTATAATAATAGTGGGCAGGTGATGAGATGAAGATACAGAATCCTCACGATAAATTTTTTAAAGAAACCTTTTCAAAAATAGAAGTGGCAAGGGATTTTATGAATAACTATTTGCCACAAAGTATTATAAATATTGTTGATTTGAATACGCTTGAGCCTCAGAAAGATGGCTTTATTAATGAAGAGCTGCAAGAAGTATTTTCTGATATGCTTTTTAGGGTAAATATTAATAAAAGGGAAGGATACATCTATTTTCTTTTTGAACACAAAAGTTACACTAGTAGAAATATCTCTTTTCAACTATTAAAATATATGCTGGAAATATGGGAAGCCAAGGTCAAAAAGGAAAACTGTAGTGAACTACCAATTATTATACCACTGGTTATATATCATGGAAGCGATGAATGGAATATTAAGACCACATTGGGGGAAATGATTAAAGGCTATAAAGAACTACCGGAAGATGTGAAAAAATATGTTCCTGATTATGAGTATCTGCTTTATGACCTTTCAAGGTATACAAATGAGGAGATAAAGGGAGAAGTACAGTTAAGGATTTTACTTACTATTTTCCGAGATGTATTCACAAAAGATAATAAGGCAATAATAGAAACGGTTCTGAGAGCAGCAGAGCATCTTGGCAAACTAGAGAATCAGCAGACAGGGATTGAGTATTTTGAGACTTTTATGAAATATATTTTGAATGCCAGTCGAAAATTAACAAAAGAAGATGTTGAAGATATTATCAAGAAGGTTGAAGCGAACTATCCAGAAGGGAGTGAAGTTGTGATGACTTTAGCAGAACAGTTTAGAGAAGAAGGCGAATTGAAAGGCGAATTGAAAGGCGAATTAAGAGGTGAGATTAAGGCTCTTTCCAAAACAGCAATAAGGTTATTAACTAAGAAATTTGGGAAATTGCCAGAAGAAATAAAGAATAAGATATCAAAATTAGATACTGATATTTTAGAAATTATAATTGATAGTATTTTTGATTACGAGAAGTTAGACGATGTAGAAAAGTACCTGTAACCAACTAGATGGAAGGTCACTGTTGGTTGACTCAAAGGTGGTTAGTCTTGCAAAAAGCAGACCTTATTGTGTCTGCTTTTTCACTTTTTGTATTGGCATTAAATACGCCTTCAGTTTTTATTTAGGTTGCAGTCCTTTGATAATCTTTGAATTATATAATCAGATTAAGGTCACATTTACCTGATTATAGCATTCTGGTCATCGTAAAGAGTGCCGTTTACATTGACAAAGATGTTGTCCATTGAAGGTAAACCGCTTACATTTAGGCCTTTGAAGGCATAATTGTTAAGTG
>CAYXPB010000192.1:0-10223 GCA_964466645.1 uncultured Acetivibrio sp.
GGTTTGAGAACTTATAACCATGTCAGCTTATATGATGCTATTTCCAATAGCAACCTGATATATCCCCTTAGTTATCAGGGGTGTTGAGAACAAATATGATACAAAAAAATGTTGTAAAATTATGTATTTGACAGCAGATACTGTGGTGGACCTATAAAGAATTTAAATTCGATTAAGATCCACCACAGTGATGTGCTGTCAATTATTTGAAACCGAAGGAGAGAATAAGGATGTTTGAAATAAATACAAGTGAAGAAGCATTTGTGCTATCATACTTTGAAAGGCACAGAGATAAAAAGGTTTACAGATACCTATTTACTTTTGATAAAAATTATATATTTGTAGTGAAAGAGAATAAAAGTATTAGCAGTTATTTCGTTATATGCAGGGATAAGGATAGTATAATTCCATTAGTAAAAAGCAAAAAGGCGTATACAGAGGAGTATAAAGATAAATTGATTAATAGATTCACTGCAACATCTGATTATCAAGTAACACTTCCGGAAAACCCCAATACTATGATTGGATATATTTTCAAGAAACTTATGCCGGAAAGTGGCTTTAAAATAAGGGAGGAACAAATTGAGCTTTCTATAAATATGTATGCAGGAATTAAAAACAGCTGTATTTCAATATGTGAAGCAGAAGTTGGAACAGGAAAGACTTACGCATACATTGTAGCAGCTGTGGTTTATGCATTGTATGATAGGCAGAGTAGAAAAGATGTGGGCATAGAAGAATCCGTGCCATGTGTAATCTCTACATCCAGTATTGATTTGCAGAATGCCATTATTAATAATTATGTTCCAACTTTATCAGAAATCTTATACAAAAACAGAGTTATAAATCGTCCGTTAAGTGCAGTGCTGAGAAAAGGTAAAGATCATTACTTTTGCAAAATGAGGTATGAACGGTTAGTAGTATACTTAAAAAGCAGTAAAATAACTGCTGATAGAGATTTGTTAGAAAAACTTAATTCATTCAGTCTTGGAAATTCAATTGACTTGGATGAATACAAAGGATTAAAAAATCATATTGTTCAGAAAATTAATGTGCCAAAGAATTGTCAAAAAAGCTGTCCTAGATTTAAGGAATGTGAGTATATTAAATACATGGAATATGTAAAAGAACCTTTTCATCATTTTCAGGTTTGCAACCACAATTATTATCTTGCTGATGCGGTCAAAAGGGCAAAAGGAAGACAAACACTAATTCCAGAGCATTCAATTGAAATTATTGATGAAGCTCATAAATTGATGGATGCAGCAGTGCAGATACTTGGAAAAAGTTTCTATAGTGAAGATATATCAATAATGACAAATATGATCCGGAGTAATCTGAAAGGTAAAAAAGCATATCTAAACTCGACAAAACTCAAACTCGAAAGGTTATGTGTATTGAGAACAAGATTTTTTAGGAGCTTAATCTCTAACAATAGAGAGATTATAGATGATGATGTATCTCAAATATTAGTTACAATTGGCCATTGTGAAAAAGAAATCCTTGTTGAAATGCTTTTACAAATCAGCAATATTAAAGATTATTGCTCCACTGATATTTATAAAAGCAGAGAATTACAAATGATGATTTTAGAAATAGAGCAGCAAATTGAAAATATATTAAAAACCAAGGATGTCTTATATTGGGTTGAGAATCCAAAAAGTGAAAGTCTTGTAGCGATTTGTGGCATTCCTATCGATTTGGAGCATCAATTATATCAAGTGTTATGGAAAAATGGAATTGCTAAAATTGTGACTTCAGGAACACTGTCTGATAATATAGGATTTGACTATTTTAAACGCAATACCGGGATAGATTTGATTTCATCAAGCAAAATAAGTGAAATAAGCTATCTATCACCATTTGATTACAATAAAAATGCTTTGCTATATATAAGTCAAAAGGTGCCATTCCCAGACAAACAGTGTGAGGAATACATTAAAGCTGTTACAGATGAAATTATAAACCTTGTTGATGTGACTTATGGGCATACAGTTATATTATTTACATCATATACTTTGTTATCAAAGGTTTATGAGTTGGCAAGGAGTAGAATCCAATATCCTCTTTTAAAAATGGACAAAAGCCAGAAGAACATTGTAGATGTTTTTAAAAAAAGTGGAAACGGTGTTCTTTTTGCTACAGGCTCTTTTTGGGAAGGAGTGGATTGTCCCGGTGATATTTTATCTTCTCTGATTATTGTGAATTTACCATTTCCTATACCTACACCTATTGCAGAATATAAAAAAGAACAATTTGATAGCATGGATGAATTTATTGATACTATAGTGTTTCCAGAAATGATAATCAAATTGAAGCAGGGAATAGGAAGGTTGATTCGATGTGAAACAGATACCGGGATTATAGCAGTTCTAGATTTCAGGGTTAGTAAAAACGGCAAGTATAGAAAGCGGGTATTAAAAGCTTTGAACCATTTTGAAGTGACAGATTCAATTGATGATGTAAGGTATTTCATTAGAGAAGTGAAGGAAGAGGATTACTTCAAAGATGAAGGGTTGAGAATGAGTTTAAATTGAATGGCTCATCCTGATTGGCTTGAAAAAAGCCTGTTTGAGCAATTTGAATAGTATATTTAAACATATAAGTGTGTGTTTAAGAATATTATTTACTAAGGTACATTAGGTAATTCGAGTTGTATTTTTTATAAAATTTAAGATCTAAAAAACACGCCAAAAACTTTTAGTGAAAGATACTTGTCTTTATTTATCATATACATAATGTACAAATCTAACATTTAAAATTCAATATTTATTTGTGTTTAGTTAAATTAAGTGCAAAAAAGGTGCACTTATTAAAATGATCGTTTAATTAGGGTAGGTGATTTTTGTGTATGATTTATTTTGTGATTCAAAGAAAAAATCTTCAAAAATAATTCAGGTTAACAATATATATAGCGAGCAAGGTCAGGACTTTGAAAGTATTTTAAAAAATGCGATAAAAAATATACTAATAGGTGGAAAAATACCCGGGAAAGTGTTAGAATTGAACAAGCAGATAGTTATCGTAAATCGAGCAAAAGAGGAGGAGTTTTGATGTATGCTCTAGGTAACTATTTTAGTGAGTTTAGTGATACAAATATTTATAATGTAGGTATATATCTGAGGTTATCAAAAGAAGATGAAACAGCTGGTCATTCAGAAAGTATAAGCAATCAAAGAGACTATATTACCTCATATGTTTTAGATCAGGGGTGGAATATTATTGATGTTTATATTGATGATGGTTTTAGTGGATTAAACTTTAATAGACCTGCATTCAAGAAATTAGTAGAGGATATTGAAAACAAAAAAGTCAATTTAGTTATAACAAAGGATTTATCTAGGCTAGGTAGGGATTATATTGATACAGGTTATTATTTGGAGCGATATTTTCCACAAATGAAGGTTAGATACATTGCATTGAGTGATGGTATAGACACCTTTGCAAATACTTCTAATAATGACATGAGTCCATTTAAATCTGTCATTAATGATTTATATGCTAAGGATATATCTAAGAAGATCCGAACGGTTATGGATACTAAAAGAAAAAATGGACAATTTATAGGTGCTTTTGCTCCTTATGGATATAAAAAAGATCCATATAACAAGAATAAATTTGTTATTGATGATGAGGTTGCACCTATTGTAAAAAGGATTTTTTCGATGTATTTGAATGGGGAGAGTATGCATAGCATTAAAAAGACCCTAAATACTGAAAAAGTACCATGCCCAACAAAATACAAAGAGACAAATAGTACATACAGAAATGCAATGGTTAAGCGTTATTTATGGACTCATGAAACAGTAAAGCGAATATTAACTAATCCTTCATATATGGGAAATATGGCACAAGGAAGGCAAGTCAAAATAAACTATAAGGTTGAAAAATTCAGAAAAATACCTTCTAAAGATTGGATTGTTGCAGAAGATACACATGAGCCGATTATATCAACGGAAGATTTTGCAATGGTACAAGAAATGATGGAGAAGAAAATAGTACATTATGACAAGGGTGAAAAAGCTTCTCATCTGCTGAATGGATTATTGTTTTGTGGAGATTGCGGTGCAAAAATGACTTATCGCAAAAATTCATCTAAAAAAATGATAGTATTTTGTATGACTTATAATAAATATGGGCCAAGTCAATGTACCAGTCATTTAATGCATGAAGATGTTTTGGAGGAACATGTTATTGAAGAACTAAAAAAAATTGCCAAGCATGTTTTGGAGGAGAGTTTTTATGAGCAACTAAGTACATTGAAGCCAAATAAAGATGACTCTATTGATAAAGAAATGGTACAAATTAATAAAAAAATGATGCAAACAAAAGATATAATAAAATCACTGTATATTGATAAGGTTAAGGGTATAATTGACGAAGATATGTTCTTGCAAATGTCTACAGAATATAATCAAGAAAAGGAAAGGTTGAACATCAGGTATACACAACTTCTTGAAAAGAAAAAATCTTCAGAGAAACCTAATAAAAATACAGACTATCTCCACATAATAAAGGAAATTGCTAATTTTGAAAGACCTGATAGAATTTTGCTGACTAAATTGATTGATAGGATAGAGATAACTGATAAGAGAGAAATAAATATACACTATAAGTTCCAAAAACCTTATAAATAAAGAATTTTGGACATGCAGTAAATTCAACTCTCCATCTGGTCCTCCGTATTGAGTTATAACATATTTCGCCATTCTCGGATTTGGCGACTTGATTTTTACGGGATATTCCAACTTTTTTTCATAAACCCACATTTTGAGACCTCCTGAAACTATACTATTTTATTAATTGGGTTATTTAAAAAAATAACGGGGCAACTTGCCGTTCAAAAATATAATTTCACAAATAAGAAATAGGATATTTTTTAAAACGACCTTAATCTTATCTTTCCCATGGCCATTTGCCTTGTACCCATTGCCAAGGGAATTTACTAGGTGTCAATTGAGCGATTATAGGCCCATACATTCTTTCATATTCGTGCCTAAGCATTAACGATCTTTGAACGCTGCTGTTATATATTGCTATTGCGTTTTGATCACAAGGATGTGTATCAAGGTAAAGCAGTAAATCAGTAACTGTGAAATCAGCAGCCATAACCTCTTTTAATAAGTTTTCCTGTTTTTGATCCATTATTACACCTCCTAAGCATCAACTGTATATTCCGGATCTACACCATATGGCCTGTCAAGTTCGGGAAAAATAGTACCTGCCTTTAATCCCTTCATTGGTGGATAAATACATATAAGTTGCTGAAATGGCACATAAGCATGAGCTAGCAGAGGTGTAGGCATAATTGGCATTGTTTTGCACATTATAGTATTGTCCGTTTTACCCATAATCCCGGCATTTGAATTTGGATATATCATAATAAAACTCCTTCCAAATTGTTTCTTTACATAATATTCTAATGTCTTGATAAATGTTCTTATTGCTGAACTTAAAATAAAGATTATAGCAATTAATAATTTTAACAATAAAAAGTTTTATAGGTTATTTTTTGAAATAGCCTTATATAGTATAATAGTTATAAATATTTGAATTGAGTTTTTCGCTAAGTTTATAATAAATTAAAGGTGGAGAAGATAATGAAGACAAAAATAAAGCTATCTCTATGCCAAATGAAAGTAGTTGATGACAAGGAAGCCAATATTTCTAAAGCTGTCGAAATGATTTATAGGTCGGCCCAAAACAATGCAGATGTAATAATATTACCAGAGATGTTCAATTGTCCATATGATAATAGCAAATTTCATAATTATGCAGAGAATTTTGAGACAGGAGAAACTATAAAAGCCGTAAGAAAGGCTGCAAAGGAATTAGCAGTTTATGTTATTGCAGGGTCAATACCGGAAGCTTCAGAAGGCAAGGTGTATAATACCTGTGTTGCTATTGATAATAAAGGAAATATTCTAGGCAGACATAGGAAGGTACATTTGTTTGATGTTAATATCCCGGGCAAAATTGAATTTAAGGAGTCGGCTACGCTAAATTCAGGAGATGATGTAACTGTAGTAGATGCAGGAATTTGTAAAATAGGGATTGCCATATGCTATGATGTGAGATTTCCGGAAATGTTCAGAATAATGGCTTTACGAGGAGCACAAATAGTAGTGATTCCGGCAGCTTTTAATATGACTACAGGCCCTCTGCATTGGGAACTTTTGATGAGAGCAAGAGCTGTTGATAATCAAGTTTTTATTGCAGCAGTTTCACCTGCAAGGGATGAGAAGGCTAATTATGTAGCCTATGGGAACTCAATGGTTGTTGACCCGTTTGCAAAAGTTTTAGGGCGTTTAGAAGCGGATGAAGATATTTTGTTTACCGATATAAACTTATCCGAGATAGATAAAACAAGAAATGAATTACCGCTTTTAAAACACAGAAGAGAAGATATTTATAAAGTTTAAAGAATATAGTTATGTTAAGAAATTAATTAAAAACTATTTTGAATTTTTCGCGAGGGCTTTTTTGAAACACCTAAATGAAATATTATAAAAATTCAATCTTTACAGTTGATAAGCATTATGTTAAAATGTTTTAGGTAAAGTAAACCATTTGCTCGGTCCAAGGTACTCCGGCCTTTTACTTAGCTAATGGTGATAACAATTAAAGGAGGATTTTGTTAATGCAAAAGGATTTAAAACAAGAAATAATTACTACGCACCAGCTTCATGAAGGTGACACTGGTTCACCGGAAGTTCAGATTGCTATTTTGACACAAAGAATTAATCATTTAACTGAGCATCTGAAAATTCATAAAAAAGATCATCACTCAAGGAGAGGTCTTTTTAAGATGGTTGGTCAAAGAAGAGGTTTGTTAAATTATCTTCAAAAGATTGATATCGCTAGATATCGTGTTATTATCGAGAAATTGCATATAAGAAAATAATGGTGAGCGGAGTATTCCGCTCATTCTTTTAGTGCTCTGTTTATGGTAAAGGTAATTGATTACCTTTATTTTTTAGGAATTTTATAGTAAGAATAAATTACTCGTTACATATTTTTATATAATTTATTAATACAATGCTTTTTTTGTGGAATAATAAAAATGAATTAACATTCAATGTTATATAAAAAACCACTACAGGCAGTAGAAGGTAGATTGTGCAGCAAGTATAAAGATGTACCGATTCGCTGTAGAATCTACGTCCTACAGTCTGTGGTTAAGACAAGAGGAGGATGAAAAATATGCAAAAAAGTTTTAGTATGGAATTAGCCGGACGTACCTTGATAATCGAGTCCGGAAAGCTTGCACAGTTATCTAATGGTTCAGTAATGGTAAGATATGGTGATACCGTAGTTTTATCAAATGCAACTGCTTCATCAAAGCCTAGAGAAGGTATAGACTTTTTTCCATTAAGCGTGGATTATGAAGAGAGATTGTACTCTGTAGGAAAGATACCTGGTGGTTTCATAAAAAGGGAAGGTAAGCCCTCAGAAAAGGCTATTCTTACATCGAGGGTAATTGACAGACCGTTAAGACCGTTATTTCCAAAAGATTTAAGAAATGATGTGGCTTTAGTAAACACTGTCATGTCAGTGGATCAGGACAATTCTCCTGAAGTTGCTGCTCTATTGGGAGCTTCAATTGCATTGGCGATATCTGACATTCCTTTTAATGGACCTGTTGGTGGAGTAATTATAGGTCTTGTTGATGGAAATGTAGTAATTAACCCTAATGCAAAACAGCGTGAAAAGAGTCAGATGTATATTACACTTGTAGCCTCAAGAGAAAAAATTGTTATGATTGAAGCTAGTGCAAATGAAGTTCCGGATGAAGTTGTGCTTGATGCCATCAAACAAGGACATCAAGAGATAAGAAAGATATGTGATTTTATCGACAGCATTGTACAAGAAATAGGTAAACCTAAGTTTGAATATAAATCAGCCGAAGTGCCTCAAGAAATTTTTGGAGCAGTTAAGGAATTTGCATATTCAAGAATGAGAGAAGCTGTTTTGGCAGTGGACAAGCAGGATAGAGATGAAAAGATTTCAAAGCTTGCCGAAGAAGCAAAGGAGCATCTTGCAGAAACTTTCCCTGAAATGGAAGGTATTATTGGAGAAGCTTTGTATAAATTGGAGAAAAAAGTTGTTAGAGAATATATCATAAAAGAAGGAAAAAGGGTAGATGGAAGAAGATTGGATGAAATAAGACCTCTTTCTGCAGAAGTGGGTATTTTACCTAGAGTTCACGGTTCAGGATTGTTCCAGAGGGGTCAGACGCAGGTATTAACAATACTCACCCTTGGTGCTCTTGGAGATGTTCAGATTTTAGATGGACTTGACCTTGAAGAAACTAAAAGGTATATGCACCATTATAACTTCCCAGGTTATAGTGTAGGTGAAGCTAAAACTTCAAGAGGCCCTGGAAGAAGAGAAATCGGTCATGGGGCATTGGCAGAAAAAGCTTTAGAGCCGGTTATACCTTCTCAGGAAGAATTTCCTTATACAATGAGGCTGGTTTCCGAAGTATTGATGTCAAATGGATCAACATCTCAAGGTAGTGTTTGTGCAAGTACTTTGGCACTTATGGATGCAGGTGTGCCTATCAAAAAGCCGGTTGCAGGGATTTCAGCAGGTTTGGTAACTGATGATGAAAATCCGGATAAGTTTGTAACATTTGTTGATATACAAGGAATTGAAGATTTCTTTGGTGATATGGACTTCAAAGTTGCAGGTACAAAGGAAGGAATTACGGCAATACAAGTAGATATAAAGGTTGATGGACTTTCCTATGATATAGTAAATCAGGCCTTTGAAATTACTAAAAAAGGGCGATTGCAAATTATAGACGATGTTATACTGAAGGCTATTGATAAACCGAGGAAGGAAATGTCGCAATATGCACCTAAAATAATTACCACATCAATAAATCCAGATAAAATAAGAGATGTTATTGGACCTGGCGGAAAGATGATAAATAAGATAATCTCGGATACAGGCGTAAAGATTGACATAGAAGATGATGGTAAAGTATTTATTGCAAGTCCTAATTCGCAGTCTGCACAAAAGGCATTAATGATGATTGAAGGTATTGCTAAGGATGTTGAACCTGGACAGATATTTATGGGCAAGGTAATGCGTGTGACTAACTTTGGAGCTTTTGTTGAATTTTTGCCTGGCAAGGAAGGACTTGTTCACATTTCAAAACTTGATAAAAAGAGAGTTGAAAAAGTTGAAGATGTAGTTAGCATTGGAGATGAAATACTTGTAAAAGTTCTTGATGTTGATAAGCAAGGCAGAATAAACCTTTCGAGAAAAGATGCAATGGATGATTCCAATCAAGGTAACGAGCAACAATAAAAAATCTGTTTACAAAGCGGAGGGTTTATGCTAAATCGTATAACGTTGGATAATGGCGTTAGAATTATTGGTGAGAAGATACCACATGTGAGGTCGGTATCTATAGGAGTGTGGGTAGGAGCAGGTTCAAGAAATGAGAAAAGGGAAATTAACGGAATATCTCATTTTGTAGAACACATGCTTTTTAAAGGTACACAAAAACGTAGTGCGAAAGAAATTGCTGAGAGCATCGATAGCATAGGCGGTCAGATCAATGCTTTTACAGGCAAAGAATGTACCTGCTACTATACTAAAACCTTGGATACACATATTGATATTGCTATAGATGTTTTGACAGATATGTTTTTTGATTCGACATTTTCTAAAAAGGACATTGACATTGAACGAAAAGTAGTTATTGAAGAAATAAGTATGTACGAGGATTCGCCGGAAGACCTAGTGCATGATTATTTACCTGAGACTGTATGGATAAATGATTCTATAGGAATGCCTATCCTTGGTAATTACGAATGTCTTCAAAATATCAATAGGGACACGATTGTGGACTATATAAGTCACCACTATCTTCCTGAAAATACTGTTATAGCAGTTGCTGGTAATTATGATGAAAATACGTTGATGGATATCATAAAAAGGAAATTTGGAAGTTGGCATTCAGATAATGCACCAGTAAACCAATTTTCAAAAGCGAGTTATAAGGCCAGCAAGAAGATTAAACAAAAAGATATTGAGCAAATACATATTTGTTTAGGCTTTGAAGGTATTGAACATGGCAATGATGACTTATACTCCCTGCTTGCAATAAACAATGTTTTTGGGGGAGGTATGAGTTCCAGGCTGTTTCAAAAGATTCGAGAGGAAATGGGGTTGGTATACTCTATTTATTCATACCCTTCTTCTTATCG
>CAYXPB010000193.1:0-10105 GCA_964466645.1 uncultured Acetivibrio sp.
TTATTCTGGAATGCTTTTGGGAAAGTCTAACAAGAATTGTTAGTGCGATAAATTGTGATTTATCGGACTAAGAGAGGAGATAAAATATGGAGTTGAAAGAATTGGAAGATGTTATCTTAAAGAAACTTAAAGATGGATTGCTCGATGGTGTTGTAGGAGATGATTTTGATATAGGAAGTTATGCCACGGTTACGTTTAGAAAAGTTATTATGAATGGTATTCCTAAGATATTAAGAATTGGAGCTGATTCTAAATATTTTGACAATAAAGAAACTGTTAAAGTTGGGGGTAAAGTAACAGAAAAAGTTTTTGAATCAAAAGATGAAATATTAACTTTTTTTAAAAAATTTGGTTGGCTCATGAAGGATCCTGACGTGAAGAAGTATAGCTCTTTTTTTAAACCTAAAAAGTAATAAGATATAATGACTTCAAACTTCAAAAAGGAGGTCATTATTATAAATCAGGAATTAATAAATGTATTGCTATTTTGGAAGCAAACTGTGAAAGATTATTGTGATTTGTCTAAGTATGAGGTGGAATATAAATGACAAAATTTAAAGAATATGAACTTGAATCTGTGTGTGACAGATTAAGTAGTGGAAAAAGCATAAAAGGTGCAGAAGTTTTTGATGCTGCTCAATATCCTGTTTATGGTGGGAATGGGCTTCGTGGATACACTAAGATGAAAAACTTTGAAGGTGATTGCGCTATTATCGGCCGTCAGGGTGCGTATTGTGGAAATGTAAGATATTTCTCTGGAGAAGCATATATGACGGAGCATGCAGTAGTTGTTCAGGCAAATAAAAACAATAATACAAGATATTTATCCTATTTACTTTCTACCATGAATTTAGGGAGACTATCTGGACAATCGGCCCAGCCAGGATTATCAGTTAAGGTATTAGGGAAACAGATAATTAATCTACCAGAAAAGAGTGTTCAAGATAAGATTGTAAGTGTTCTTGCATTATTGGACGAAAAGATTTCTAATAATGAGCAAATAAATAGGAATTTAGAGGACCAAGCATTTGCTCTATTTGATTCATGTTTTCCTGGTGTTATCTACGGAGAAAGGAAAATTGGAGACTATATATCCCCATTAAGAGGGAAAAACTTGTTGTCCAAAGATGCTGTTTCCGGAGATGTGCCAGTTATAGCGGGAGGACTATCACCTTCAACATATCATAATGAGGCAAATACAGTTGGCCCGGTTTTAACGATTTCTGCTTCAGGTGCTAATGCAGGATATGTAGGACTGTGGAATCAATCTGTGTGGTCTTCAGATTCATCGTACATTGATTCAAAGATGACTGACGATGTTTATTTCTGGTATGTAATGTTAAAAAAGAGACAAAAAGAAATTTTTGATTCTCAGACTGGATCAGCTCAACCGCATATTTATCCTAAGCATATTGAGGTTATGCCTGTAATTGACATAGATAAGAATGCTGTCGAGGCTTATACAAAAGAAATAACACCAATGTTCGGTATGATTGGATCTAATAATAAAGAAAATGTGCGCTTGGCAGAACTTCGTGATTCATTACTTCCAAAGCTCATGTCCGGAGAGCTTGATGTATCAAATTTGGGCATATAGGTTAGTACGATAAATTCTTATACATGTAATAGCAATAAAGGGAATTTGGTTTGTGTTTAGATTATTGCTATAAAGCGAAGAAAAAATAAAAAGGAGGAGAAATATTATGATTTACAGAACAAGAACTTACATTTCTGCTGATTGGACTGACGACAAGGATGCTGTTGAACAGTTAACGAAATGGAACAGTAGTCAACACTGGGGACTGACTTTTGGTGACGCTCATGAATTAAGCCAGTGTTTAAGTGATGACACTAATAACTGTAACATAAAAAAGAACTGTTCACAAAACCTTGACCATTCTAAATTTTTTGTACTTATCGTTGGTGATAATACAAAAAGTTTACGAAGTGGTTACTGTATGTATTGTAAAGCATATAGTTATTGCCAGTATACATACAAAACCAATAAATCGTATGTTGAGTATGAATGCGATTATGCTATAAGAAATAATCTACCGATTATTGCTTTTTATAATTCGACAACAGTTGATAAAAGCAAGTGTATCGATTCGGTTGTCAAAGTTGCAAAGGCTCACGCAAAAATGGTTATGCGTGGCACAGACGACAAACTTTATTGGGATTATCAAAGCGTAAAAGACGCATTTGATAAGTTGGATTAACCTATATGATTAGTTATATAAAGTATGCTCGTTCACAATATTTTACTTGGCTTGGATATATCGCTGCTATAATAGGATTAGTGGCGGCTGTTCCATTTGATGAAAAATATAACTATATTGCTTTGTTAATAGTTATTGCTTGTTTTGCACTAGCGTTTATAATTCCATTCATTATAGCTATGGTAAGACGTAACTTCAAGCTAATAACGGTTGGAAAATCCGACATATCGTTTGAATTTGGGAATTTGTTTGAAGAAAAATGTTTTGTCATCACGACTAACCGTTATTATGATGTGAGCCCAACTGGTGAATGGATAGCTCCTAATTCGTTGCTGGGAATTTATGTTAATAAATATTTTCTTAACGATACTGAACGGCTTGAATCTTTAATTTCAGCAGAATTAGGAAGTAGTGTTGCACCTCATGAGTACGGAAAAACAATTAAGATACAACATGATGATAAGAAAGTTTATTTATTAGTTTTTACTGATAGAAAAAAGACAAAGCAACCAAAAGATTTCTATGAGAAGTCATTACAAGGTTTGTTTGAAACAATTGTTAATGAAAATCATGGTGAAACAATCGCTGTCCCGTTAATAGGAGATAACAACAGTCTTAGTGATTCGGGATTTGACAGTTCTGCAATTGCATTTAAGTGTTTAATGGCTATGATAAGCAGTTTTGATACTCGTCATCAAAGGTCAGGAATCAAATTGAAGATTGTTGCTTTACCTAAAAAACGTGCTGAGTTAATAAAAGTAGTTCATTCTTACTCTAAAAGTTAATCGCTTTTCATTTTCTTTTATCCATATGAAGTGGCATAATCCCGATTGATGTTCTTCCCATTATGTTTATAACAACGGAAGAAACCAACTGCGTGTTAGGCTAATAATTAACAGTTCGGGGGAAAAAGTATTATAGCAATAATGGGAAGTTTAAAAAAGATAGAAGATATATTATAGGATCAATTATAACAGTAAAAATATGCACCTCGATTGGAATTAAGAATAAATAACTATGAGTGAGGAAGTTTAAATAGTTTTTTGTAATAGACAAATAACAGATTACTTAAAAGGAACTTAACAACATGAGTATAGAAAATAAGGTTAAAAATTTACGCAGTGAAGCACAAACAACACAAGCTGCAAATAAAATTATCGACCAACTCAAAAAATTGGAAAATAGCAATAATGAAGATACTTCCTATCGCTGGATTTGGGAGCTTATTCAGAATGCAAAAGATGTAGTTAACTCCACAGGGAAAGTTGATATTCTCGTTAATTTTGATGAAAATAGAAAAGTAATAGAATTTAAGCATAATGGAAAGCTGTTTTTAACAAAAAATATTGTTTTCCTTATTGAACAAGTTTCTACCAAAGAGAGAAATGAGCTTGATAGGAAAGAAAAAAAGATAACCGGAAAGTTTGGAACTGGGTTTCTGACTACGCATCTACTTTCAAAAAAAGTAAATGTAACAGGGTATTTATGTGACGAAGATGAGCCATTACACCAGTTTAATATTGATATTGATCGCTCAAGCGATAACCAGTTAGAAATCATCAAATCAATCGAAGAAAGCTGTGAGCAACTTAACAAAAGCGCAAAAGAAGTTACAGCATCAACAGATGAAAATGATTTTAATACTTGCTTTACATATGAGTTAAACGATTTAGGAATTCAAATCGCTAAAGACGGTTTGAATAATCTTGTTGCGTCAATTGCGTACGTTTTTGCTTTTGTTCCGGAGATAAAATCCATAACCATTCAAGCTATCACTATAAAAATTGGTAGCTATAATCAAGTGCTTTCTCGTGGTGATGACGTAGATGTCAATTTGCAAAATGCACATATTATAACTGTTTATGATACGAGAGCAAAGAAGAAAAGATATATTTTTGCTTTAAAAGATGAAATATCGACATATTTATCAATTGCGATTGAGCTATTAGGCGTTGGTGAAAAAGCAAATATTAAACAACTAAACGAAAACTTACCTAAACTGTTTTGCGATTTTCCCTTACTTGGCACAAGTGATTTTGCTTTTCCTGTAGTAATTAACAATCCTTACTTTGAGCCAACGGAACCTCGTGATGGCATAGAATTGGAGAGCAAAGGCGAAGAAAAACAATATATCAAAGACAATAAAGTCGCATTAGAAACCGCCGTTGAACTTTACAAAACTGCATTAAATTTCTTTGCGGAAAACAACTATGCAGGCATATATAACATTGTAAAAATAATCGAGCAACCGCATAAAACATGGCTAAATACAGAATGGTTTAAAAGAAAAATACTTGAACCTATAAAAGATAAAATAAAATATTTAGACTTTATTACCACAAATACTGACGAGAAAATGCCATTGTTTGATGAATGGAACGATCCTGTTGTTTTAATTCCAAAAAACCAAGAAGAAATGCTCAAACTTTGGTCATTATCAAATCCTTTGTTCCCCGAGCTTCTTCCAAAGAGAGATGAACTGGAAGCATGGTGTGGTTCGCTTTGGGACGAGTGTAAAAATTTGAGCATAACCAATATAGTGAATGCTATCGAAACTTCTGGCAATCTTAAATCTTTGGAAGATAAATTAAAGGGACAAAATGTATTCGCTTGGCTAAATGAGTTTTATAAATTGTTACTAACAAGAGAAGATAATGACTGTAAAAACGCTAAGGAGCAAGCAGCAGTTTTTTTAAATCAAAACAATGATTTTTGCTACCTAAATAAAGTTTTTGTTGACAGGGAAATTGACGATATATATAAAGAAATTTTATTGTTATTAGATGTAAATATTAAGAACAAGTTAATTCATAAAAGTGTTGCAGCGGAGATTTCAAAGCATTTAGAAGTAACGGAATATGGATATTCAGAGTTGTTTTCAGAAATTACTCGGTGTTTGCAAAGCGACCATCATAATCGTGAGAAATTTTTTCAACAAATATTATGCATGCAAACAAATGAGAGAGAGAAACAAGAGGGCTTTCTTAAAATTGCTAAACGGTTTTACAGTAAAATCGTATGGGAAATTACCCACCCTAGCAGGTATTGGAAAACATTTTTTGAACAAGCTTTGAATTATTGGATTGCAAAGTTATGTGTTATGATACAAGAAAGTAGCACATTGAGTTTTTTTGCTAAGGAGCATTTTTCTGATAATATTGATGAAGCTATTTCATTTATTAACCAATTTGTTGTGTTTTTAGATAATAACGATTATAAGCAGTTAGCAGATAAATATTCCATTCTTCCAAATCAGAAAGGAGTTTTCAAAAAAAGTTCAGAGCTACATCTTGATACGGGCGAAATTCCTGAAGTGATAAAAGATGCCTACTGTTTTACAGGAGATGACATCAGAATAAAATTGCTTATGAGTAGTATATGTTTTCCACTATCTGAAAACACGGCAACCAATCTTTACCCATTAGCAGAAGCAATAACAAGTTATATTGAAAATCACAAGAATAAGCTTGGGGAAGATAATGAGAACGAGAGAGCAGTTTTTCAGAAATTCTTTTCATACTTAAAAAGCACGGAGCATAAAACCATTAGAAATGCTTTTAAAACCCTGTACAGCAATTTATATTGGTTTTATAATGATGACATAATTTCTGATAACATGGAAAAAGCTGAAAAATATGAGCAGCTGTTATCTAAACATGGTGTAAAAAGTTTACAAGAGTTAGAAGAACTATTAAAACAAGCAAGCAATGTACAATCGGTAGAAACAATTAATATTTCAAGAGAGCAACTTTCTCAGCTTGGAATAAATAATGAAGATGATTTATTCCAAATTTTAAGTATAGTCATGGCAGAAGGAGAGTTAACTGATTCCCAATTAGACAAACTTCCAAGTGGGATGTCTATAGATGATGTAGCCAAGAAATTCTTGCATAGTTCAAAAAAGAATAGACTGTCATTTGAGTATTATGAAAAAATAATGAATCGTGCAATACAGCAAGTTTTTTATTATTTAAAAGAAACTGGCTGGTATGAAATTCCAGATACATTGGATCAATGGAGAGCAACAAGTTATTCAAAGACGGTTTTTTTAGCAAAAAAGAATGGTGTTGATATTCGCATTGTTGTAAGACCAAGTGATGATGATAAAATCATTTTCTATTATGAACAAGAGATTGCTGCAATGGATGATACTGATTATGAGCTTTGGACTGATAATGGTGACGGAAATACGCGAATGATTACTTTAGGTGATATTATTAAAACAACTGGAATTTCAGTTATTCCACTCAAAAATCTTAATCCAAAATAGTAGAAAGTGAGGGCTATAATCTTGACACCAAGTGAAGTATTAAAATTAATAGAAAACAATAATCGTGAAAATATTTATTGTGTTTATCCTGTTGCGCCTGATGAAATTATTGGAAAACTAATTTCTGCGCTGTCAAATTGTGGTGGCGGATTGATTGTTTTTGGCGTGCAAGATGATGGAAAAAAACTAAGAGTTAAAGGATATAAATTTAATGTAGATATTGATTCAATAAAAGAAAAACTTAGTGACAATGTTAAATTAACATTTTTAGACTTGCCACATGAAACGGAGATATTAAAATATATTAGCGTCGAAAAGAGTGAAAATGTAGTCGTTTATAATGGTGCACCTTACACGATTGATGACAATAAAAACGTGACTGAACTTTATATAAAAAAGGTGTTTCTTTCTTATTCGCACAAAGATACTTGTATCGCTGATTTAGTTGATGAAAGACTAAACTTTCTTGGAAAAGGTAGACTGGTAATTACAAGGGATAAAAGGACATTAGAATATAAAAGCGACATTGAAAAATTTATGCAGACCGTATCGACTCATGATTATATGATATCTATTATATCTGATAGTTATTTAAAATCCCAAGGATGTATGTACGAAGTGTCAGAATTAATGCGAAACAGAGCGTTTAATGATAAACTATTGACGATTATCCTATCTAAGTCAGATGAAAGTTTTTATTCAACTGATAAAAAACCTGAACAGGTTGGAGCGGATGTGTATTCGTTAAATCGCTTTAAGTATATAAAATATTGGGAAGCTGAAAAAGAGAAAGTAAATAAACTGAATTTAGAAATAACAGAATTAGCTCTTAAGCAAGGATTGGTTGATGAGATTAAACAGATAAATGTCATATCAATGAATGTTGCGGAGTTAATTGAGATTTTCAAGAAAAGCTTAGGAAAAGATTTTACTGAAATCAATCAAAATGCGTTTTCGGATTTATTATCTATTTTGCTTTCATAGAATGACTGAGTAAAGACCTAAAATACTAAAGATATTGCCTGTTCACTTTAGTTTTGACTTTCCCATTATGTTTATGACAGGCAAAAATTTTGTACCAGTACGACAAAGTGGAATTTAAGGAGATTGTTTATGGCAAGTTCAACTGAAAGAATAGGTGTGTATCATTGCGCAGAAATTGCCGAGCATAATAACTGGATGTTTCGAGAGCAACCGATTGATGATATCGGTATTGATGCTCATATGGAGTTAATTGAATCGACCGGGAAATCAAAACAACTTCTTGCATTGCAAATAAAATCTGGGGCAAGTTGGTTTAAAGAGAAAAAAGATGATTATATTGTTTTCCGAGATATTAACGAGAGACAATACAATTATTGGTCTATGAATTCTTTGCCTTGTATTGTGGTTTTGTACAATCTTGATGATGATATGTGTATTTGGCAAAAGTTAACGGCTGACACTATTGAAAGAACTAAAGGCGGAAAAGGAAAAGGCTTTTTTGTTAAAGTTCCTTTAACTCAAGTTTTTTTGGATGCTTTGTCAAATGAAAAGCTTCTTTCTTTTACAAATTTGCCGCAGCACATTACAAATTACAACTTTTTGTTGTCTCAAAAAAAGTTTATGCAAATCATTCAAGATGGCGGCGAAATCAAACTGCATTCAACGGAATGGGTAAATAAGAGCAGCGGCAGAGGAGACACTGAACTAATTGTTGATGACGGAAAGAGTATCCTAAAATATGTGTATCCATATTGGTTTCCTTTTACGCCATACACTATGGTTTTCCCACGTCTATTCCCATGGGCAGATTTTTCTGCCGACGAAGATTTTTATGAGGAAAATGACGAGTTTTTATGGCGCGAATACCACTGTTATTATGATAAAGAAGAGGATGAATGGTTAGTCGTTGGAGATACATTTGAAGAATTTCGTAGTGAATTAGACCCAATGCGCAGTATTGATCATTCGGGAGAAGTTGCTGAATATATGATGAAACTTAGCTTAAATGAGCTGGGTAAGTCATTTTTAAGTGTAGATAAGTTTGTGTCACAAAATCAACCTTATACTGATACAAGACCAAAAGAAGAATGAGATATTAGATTTGGGGGATATATGAAAAAAATCAAACTAAATGAAGATTTTTGGGAAATTACGTCAATCGACGAATACGAACTTGATCCTACAGAAGAGTATGTGATTGACGTTGAAGAAGAAATGGAATTTCAAACAGCAACCATGATGTCATTTAAGATAATGGGTCCTCCCCCTGCACTCAAGAATTATCATGCGTGGTTATTTGAGAATGGTTTCAATGTAGATGTACCAAATCCGACAAATGAAGTTGTTGCTCGCTATTATGGTATTAAACCACTTTGGAAAACTGCTTATTCACAAGGTATTGTTGTAAAGGCCGAGAATGATAGCTACTATTTTATTGTTATGGAATGTAGTAGCAAGAATAAGGGATATAAGCATGCAAAAGTCATTCTTACCCTGGGAGGTTGTATGTGAAATATTTATTGCACATAGTAAAATCTTTGCACACGTAGCATTATGTGGGAGTATAGGTGCCTTCCTTATAAGCAGAAAACAGATTAAGACAAATTCCAGTTTACTGAACTTCGCAGTATGTTTATAATAACGGACAAAAATAGCAAAATTCAATCAGAAACTTAGTACGATAAATTTTAAGATTGAAGAAAAGATAAGCCTAGAAAATTTGAGAGATTCATTACTTACAAAACATATGTCAGTTGATATAGGATGTTTCAGTGTTAGACATATGATAGTAAGATAAATTTTATAAGGCGGATAGGCATTTGCTTAAGCATGTGCCTGATGGAAAGAGTTGTCAAAGGGGATGTTAGAATACATCATTATCTCGGTTTCTGGGAGGTTATTATGAGTAAGAGAAAATCTAAGTTACAGACAATATCCTTTTATACCTTTGTTGTAGCAGCAGTAATAGTGATCAGTCCCATTTTGCTAAAGTTAGATTTACTTAAGGCTATATTGAATTGGATTTTATTTGATCTTAAGGCTATGTAATAGATTAATTGAGTTTTGTTAGGGAAGGGCTCCGAGGGACAGTGGCCTCCACCTAACAACAGATTCACACAAGGGCTCGAGAGAAAGAGCATGAAGCACTTCTATGGAGTGTGGACATGAAGAAGGACTCGCCACATTCCTTCACCGACGCAAGCGTGCCAAGGAAGAAGGGCTCTGTGGGGTTCGGTTCAGGAACGTCGTGAATCAAAACGTTAGTTCTACGACATGGGAGGAGGGCGGCACATCCTGTATGGGTTTTGAGTTTATTTGTAGAGGTTAATTCAGTCAATTGAAAACCAAAGCATAGATAAAGAGTTTAGAGCTACTAGTAATTTATAGGAGGTTAGAATGAAAATATATTTGAAAAAAGCGATAATTGTTAATAGAGCGCCTTTTGATAGAATAGAGTTTGATTTTAATGAAAACGAAATCGCTGTTTTGGGAGCTGTAAATGGTAGAGGTAAAACTACTTTCATTTCTCACATAGTGGACTGTTTTTATGAAATGGCAAAACGCTGTTATCACAATGAATTTGAAGGTAGGAATAATAAATTCTATTTATTTACAATTGCTGTAAGGAACT
>CAYXPB010000194.1:0-10048 GCA_964466645.1 uncultured Acetivibrio sp.
TTATTCCGGCTGTAGTATTTCCAAAGGACATGCATCCTTTTTTCACATTTGGACAGGACACATTGAGTTCAACGGCATCAATATCCTCCTCAGACAAAATATCTGCCATCTCACAATAGTCTTCAAGGGTATTACCTGCAATATTTGCAATAATCGCAGTATTGAATTTCCTCAAAAACGGAATCTCATCTCTTATAAATGCCCTTACTCCCGGATTTTGAAGTCCTACACTGTTTAAAATTCCAGCCGGAGTTTCTGCAATTCTAGGAGGTTTGTTTCCCTGTCTAGGCTCTAAGGTAAGGCCTTTAACTGAAATTGCTCCTATTTTATTTAAATCGGTGTACTTACTGTATTCCCTTCCAAAGCCATAAGTACCAGATGCAGCAATAACAGGATTGTTTAATTTTAAACCACCAATATTAACATCCATTTTAGGCATATTTTCAGTCATCAAAGATCACCTCATCACTCCAGAATACAGGTCCATCCTTACATACATGGCTATACCCCCAACCATCTTCCTTTTTTGTTTTGCAGGCACAAACCAGACAAGCTCCAATACCGCAACCCATCCTTTGCTCCATTGACACCTGGCATTTTATATTGTTTTTATTTGCAATTTCAACAACTCTCTTTATCATAGGCATAGGACCGCATGTATATATTATATCAAATTTACAGCTTTTTAGGTCATTTTCAAGAATATCCGTAACCAGACCCTTATATCCCATACTTCCATCATCGGTTGAAATATTTAATGTATTGCAATTTGCTTTAAATTCATCTAACAATACTGCAAAATCCTTATTCCGAAATCCTATATATGCTTTTTTTTCAGCATCCTTTATCTCTCTTAATATATAGAGCAGAGGAAATATTCCAATTCCACCTCCAACTACAGCAATCTTCTTATTCTTAGTTTCAATATCAAATGTGTTTCCTAAAGGTGCTATTAAATCCACTTCACTGCCGGCTATCTTTTGAGAGAGACACTCCGTTCCTATTCCCTTTATCTGAAATACGATATCGAAAGTTCCTCTGTCTCTATCTACTTTACATATACTAATAGGCCTTCTAAGAAGCGCATTTATTCCTTCGCTGCATTTTACATTTACAAATTGTCCGGGCTTGGCATTTTCAGATACATACTCCGACTTAATTGTCATCCTATATATATACTTTGCCAACTGTTCAACTTTTTCAACCTTTTCATGTATAACTCTAGACATTTTATCCTCCGAAACTAAAGTTTTTAGGTGACTCAAAAAAACAACTGATTAATTGCCATTTCAAAAAATTTGACTTAGGTGATTCCAAAAAAATAACTGGTCAATTGGTGTTTCAAAAAAGCTGATTTACATTTTTTGCACAGCAAAATAATGGCCTTATTCATCAAAAATACTCAAGTTCAATACTTCAAGATCACTTTCCTGTTTACCAAGCTTAATACATTCCAATACTGCCTTTGCAGTATCTAAAGAGGTCATACACGGTATTGATATCTCAACTGCCTTCCTTCTTATCTTAAATCCGTCTCTCTCTGGCTTTCTACCCTTTGTTGGAGTATTTATTATCATACTTATCTTTCCTGATTGTATCAGGTCAAGTATATTTGGCGCCCTTTCTTCTATCTTCTTTACTGCGTTTGTGGCAACACCCTGAGTATTTAGCAAATTTGCCGTCTTACCTGTCGCATACAGTTTATAGCCCAACTTTTCGAATTCTTCGGCTATAGGTATTAATTCTGTTTTATCAGTGTCACGAACAGTCATAAGAATTCCACCGCTTCTATTAGGAAGCTTCATTCCCGAACCGATAATGCCTTTGTACAGAGCATCCGGAAAGCTTTTTGCAATTCCTAATACTTCCCCGGTAGACTTCATCTCAGGACCTAAGCTTGTATCCACATCCTGCAGCTTTTCAAAAGAGAATACAGGAACCTTAACTGCATAATACTTAGACTCCTTATATAATCCCGTACCATATTTAAAATCCTTGAGGGTCCTGCCCATCATAATCCTAGTTGCAATATTGACCATAGGAATTCCTGTCACCTTACTTATATAAGGTATAGTACGGCTTGAACGTGGATTTACTTCAATAACATACAATTCATGATTGTAATATACATATTGAATATTTACAAGACCTATTACATGTAAAGCCTTTGAAAGCTTTCTTGTATAGTCAACTATCTTTTCTTTAAGTTTATCACTTATTGAAAGGGAAGGATATACCGATATGCTATCTCCCGAGTGAACTCCCGCTCTTTCAAGATGCTCCATTATACCTGGAATTAGTATATCTACTCCGTCACAAATAGCGTCTACTTCTATTTCCTTGCCCATCATATACTTATCTATCAATATAGGGTGCTCTTGCTTTACCCTTGTAATAATCTCCATATACTCTTTAACATCCTTGTCACTGTAAGCAATCTCCATTCCTTGACCACCTAAAACATAGGAAGGCCTTACAAGCACAGGATATTTCAGCTCATTTGCGGCCTCTATAGCCTCTTCTAGAGTAAATACCGTCTTCCCTTCAGGTCTTGGTATTCCTATTTCCTCCAAGACTTGATCAAACTTTTCACGGTCCTCAGCTGCATCTATATAGTAAGGTTCTGTACCAAAAATCCTTACACCCATTTGATCTAAGGCTTTTATCAACTTTATAGCCGTCTGACCACCGAACTGAACAATAACTCCATCAATCTTTTCCGTTTCTACAATGTTTTGAACATCTTCAGAGGTAAGAGGTTCAAAATAAAGCCTGTCGGCAGTATCAAAGTCTGTACTTACTGTTTCGGGATTGTTATTTACTATTATAGTCTCATAGCCTTCCTCTTTAAGTCCCCATACCGAATGTACAGAGCAGTAATCAAATTCAATGCCTTGACCTATTCTAATCGGTCCCGAACCCACTACAAGCACTTTCTTTTTATCCGACTTTTTAGATTCACATACCTCATCAAAGGTTGAGTAATAGTAAGGGGTTATAGCTTCGAACTCAGCTGCACAGGTATCAACCATTTTGTATGTTGCACATATGCCCAACGCTTTTCTTCTTACTCTTACATCTTTTGGGGTACACCCCGTATATTTTGCGATAATCTCATCAGGGAATCCCATCTTTTTAACTTTCTTTATATAATCTTTGTTCAGGTTTTCAAGGTTCATCACTTTAAGTTCTTCTTCTATCCTTACCAAATCCTTAATCTTATTTAAGAAGTATAGATCTATCTTTGTTATTTCATTTATCTCTTCAATTGTAATTCCTCTTCTTATTGCCTCAGCCAAAACAAGAAGCCTTTCGTCATTAATATCCTTAATTTTTTCACGAATTTCTCCATCACTAAAACTTTTAAAGATATCCTGCTCTAGTGAATATATACCCAATTCCAGAGAACGCAGTGCTTTCATCAAAGCTCCTTCAAAGGAACTACTTATAGCCATAACTTCTCCTGTTGCCTTCATCTGAGTACCTAGTGTCCTTTTTGCCTTTACAAACTTGTCAAAAGGCCACTTTGGAATCTTCACAACTACATAGTCGAGAGTAGGTTCGAAACACGCATAGGTCTTTCCGGTTACTGCATTTTGAATTTCATCAAGACCATAGCCTATTGCAATCTTTGATGCTACCTTTGCGATAGGATATCCCGTAGCCTTTGAAGCTAGTGCCGATGAACGGCTCACCCTTGGATTAACTTCAATAACTGCATATTCAAAGCTGGTAGGATGAAGTGCGAACTGAACATTACAACCACCTTGTATACCCAATTCCGAAATAATATTGAGGGATGCTGTACGGAGCATCTGATATTCCTTATCTGTGAGTGTCTGGGAAGGTGCCACAACAATACTGTCCCCAGTATGAACTCCAACAGGATCTATGTTTTCCATATTACATACGGTAATAACATTTCCCTTACCGTCACGCATTACTTCATACTCAACTTCCTTCCAACCTGAAATACACTTTTCAATGAGCACTTGAGTAACTCGAGACAATCTTAAACCATTGCTTCCTACTTCAAATAGCTCCTTTTCATTGAAAACTATACCTCCACCTGAGCCTCCAAGGGTATAAGCAGGTCTTACAATTACAGGATATCCAATTTGGGCTGCAAATTCTAAAGCCTCCTCTATTGTGGTTACAACTTTGCTCGCAATACAAGGCTCACCAATTCGCTCCATAGTGTCCTTAAATGACTGTCTGTCTTCGGCCATCTTAATTGTCTCAGTATCAGTTCCAAGAAGCTTTACTCCCTGCTCTTCCAAGAAACCCGATTCAGCCAGTTCCATGGCCAGATTAAGCCCTGTCTGACCGCCTAAGGTAGGTAATATACTGTCAGGCTTCTCTTTAACAATAATCTTTTTTACTATTTCGGGTGTAAGTGGCTCTATATATACTTTATCCGCTATATTTGTATCAGTCATAATTGTTGCTGGATTACTGTTTACAAGTATAACTTCAATATTTTCTTCCTTTAAAGCACGGCAGGCTTGTGTTCCCGCATAATCAAACTCTGCAGCCTGACCGATTATAATTGGACCTGACCCAATTACTAGAACTTTCTTTACATCATTTCTTTTAGGCATCCATTATCCCCCTCAATACTTTTACCAGCTGCTGATAGTATTCATTACAACCATCTATCACTTATGCTTATTCATCATCTCAATAAACTCATCAAAAAGATAAGCTGTATCTTTAGGACCTGGTGAAGCTTCCGGGTGGAACTGCACTGTAAATACAGGTAGATCCTTATATCTCAAACCTTCAATAGTACCATCATTCATATTTCGATGACTTACTTCCATCCTAGCTGTGTCTAAAGAAGATTCTATAATGGTGTATCCGTGATTTTGTGAAGTTATATAAGTCAAATCCTTATCAACGTCTTTTACCGGGTGGTTACAACCTCTGTGCCCATACTTAAGCTTTTCGGTGTCTGCATTATTTGCTAAAGCTGTAAGCTGGTGTCCTAAGCAAATTCCAAACATCGGTTTTTTGCCTAAAAATTCTTTAATTGTGTTAATAGTATTTACACAATCCTTAGGATCTCCAGGTCCATTTGACAACATTATTCCATCAGGATGTACAGCCATAATTTCCTCAGCTTTTGTATCCGCCGGAAACACATATACATCGCAGCCTCTCTTTAAAAGTGATCTGATTATATTCTGCTTTATACCAAGATCGAGAAGAGCCACTTTATGCCCCTCCCCTTTATAGTGTATAACTTCTTTTGTTGTCACACACATAACAGGGTCTTTTATAACATAGGCCTTAATTTCATCAATTCTTTCTTCTAGCTTAAATTCGGGGTCGGTAGAAATAATGCCCTTCATAGTTCCTTTGTCTCTCAATATTCTTGTAAGTGCCCTTGTATCAATGCCTTGAATCCCTATTATATTGTATCTCTTAAGATATTGCTCTAAGGTCTCCACTGATCTCCAATTACTCGGATTATCACAGAGTTCCCTTATGATAAATCCCTTAACCTGAGGCTTGCCCGATTCAATATCATCTATGTTAACACCATAGTTACCTATTAATGGATACGTCATTGTAACCACCTGCCCACAATAAGAAGGATCTGTAAGTACCTCCTGATAACCCGTCATGCCTGTATTAAAAACAATTTCACCTATTACTTCGCCTTCCATCCCGAAATTCTCGCCTTCGAAAATCGTACCGTCCTCTAATGCCAATACAGCTTTCATATTTTTATTCACCTCAAAAGTTTCTAAGAAATAACTCCATTTATATCATCTTTCATTCTCAATGCCTCTGCCCTTGAAGCCTCACTAAATCTATCTTCAGTATAAATGCCCTTCCACTTCTCATCCTTATATGCACACATTATACTTCTCGAAGCATTTACTATTGCACCTAAACCGTCACTGTTAAAAGAATGTGCAACATCTCTTGCAGTGCCTCCCTGTGCTCCATAACCCGGAACAAGTATATATGCATTCCTTAGTATCTTCCTTAGTATTTTTGCCTGATTAGGGTATGTAGCACCTACAACCGCTCCAACACTGCTATAACCATATTTACCTATCACATTTGTACCCCAGTCATTTACATATTCAGCCACCTTTTCATAAATGCTTTTACCTTCTTGTGTCAAAAGGTCCTGAAGTTGACCGGATGACTTGTTTGAAGTCTTTACAAGTACAAATATACCTTTTCCAAAATCAGCACAATCATTTACAAAGGGCTTAATTCCATCAATACCTAGATATGGATTCACTGTCAATGCATCCACATCAAAAGCCGCTTCTTGTATTTTGTCATTAATTTTAGTTGTTCCAAGAAAAGCTGAAGAATAAGCCTCAGCCGTTGTCCCAATGTCGTTTCTCTTTCCATCTGCTATACAAATCAAGCCTTTTTGCTTTGCATATTTGCAGGTTTCATAAAAAGCCTTTATACCCTCAACACCATACATCTCATAGTACGCCAACTGTGGCTTTACAGCTGGGACAATATCATAAATGGAATCTATCAAAATTTTGTTGAACTTTAATATCGCCTCTGATACACCTTTTAAACTTGCTCCGTACTTTTCAAACATCTCTTCTTTTATGAAAGAAGGAACATAATCTATTTTGGGGTCGAGTCCCACAACCGTTGGATTGTTTTTTTCTTTAATTTTTTCAATTAGGTTATCTATAAACATCATTCTTACTCTCCTTCTCATATAAAAATAATATTAATAAAACATAAGTTGATTCTTAAAAAACAACTGATCAATTGCCATTCGCTGTTATAACAGCACTTTTTCTCTAACCACGATATTTCCGTTTACGATAGTATAATAAACGGCACCTTGCAATTTAAAACCGTCAAAAGGCGAATTTTTGCTTTTTGAGCTAAATTTGCTTACATCCACAACATATTCTTCGTCCATATTTATTATTGTCAAGTCGGCACTGATTCCTACTTCTATAGAGCCTTTATTAAGTCCTAAAATCTTTGAAGGATTTACGCACATCTTTTCAACCAACTGTTCCATTGTAAGATGCCCAGGCTTTACTAAGTGCGTTACACATAATGGAAGAGCAGTTTCAAAGCCAACCATTCCGTTAGCTGCTAATGCAAATTCAACATTTTTTTCATCTTGGTGATGAGGAGCATGATCTGTAGCTATAATATCTATTGTCCCATCTTTAAGTCCTTCAATTATTGCTTTAACATCTTTTTTAGTTCTAAGAGGTGGATTTACTTTCGCTAAAGTATTGAAATCGTCGCACGCCTCATCGGTAAGGCTAAAATAGTGTGGACAAGTTTCACAGGTCACTTTTACACCTCGGCTTTTTGCGTGGCGGATTAGATCCACAGATAACTCTGTACTAACATGAGCTATGTGCACAGGAATTTTGGTATATTCTGCAAGTATAAGCTCTCTTGAAACCATTATTTCTTCCGCCGCAGAAGGAATACCTTTTAGTCCTAAAATTGTAGACATATAACCTTCATTCATCGTCCCCTCGTCTACTAGCTCAAGGTCTTCACAGTGGGAAATTACAGTTATATCAAACATAGACGAATACTGAAGTGCTTTTTTCATCAGAGCAGAGTTTTTTAGAGGCCTTCCATCATCGGAAACTGCCACTGCACCGGCAAATTTTAGTTCCCCAATTTCAGAAAGTTCTTCACCTTTAAGTCCTTTAGATATAGCTCCAATAGGATAAACATTTACTACACCGTCTTGTTTTGCTTTATTTATAATGTATTTAACAATTGCCTCATTATCAATTACGGGATTTGTGTTGGGCATACATGCAATTGAAGTAAAACCACCTTTTGCAGCACTTCTTGTTCCAGTTTCTATATCTTCCTTATATTCTTGACCTGGATCCCTTAAATGGCAATGTGCATCAACAAATCCCGGTAATACATATTTGCCTTGAGCATAAATAATATCACCATTTACAAATTCAATATCTTTACCTATTTCTGTAATTTTGCCATCCTCTATCAATATATCCAGACAGTCGTTAATTTTCGTCTTTGCGTCAATAACTTGACCACCTTTAATTAATGTTCTCAACAGAATCCCTCCTTGTTAAAAGATACAAAAGTGCCATTCTGACTGCCACTCCGTTTTGAACCTGTTCATTTATGAGTGACTTTTCGCTGTCCACAACACAAGAAGATAACTCCACACCTCTATTTACAGGTCCTGGATGCATGATCAATGCATCTTCTTTTGCAAGTTTCAAACGTTTTTCATCAAGTCCAAAAAATCTTGAATACTCCCGAACACTTGGGAACAAACCTTTCTTCTGCCTCTCTAGCTGAATTCTAAGCCCCATAACCACATCAGCATCAATCAATGCCTCTTGGACAGTATTAAAGGCCTTAACTCCAGCCCTTTCAATTTCCGGTGGCAACAGCGTTGAAGGACCTGCAACACAAACTTCAGCTCCAAGCTTTGTCATTCCCCATACATTGCTTCTTGCGACCCTGCTATGATATACATCTCCTATAATTGCAACTTTCAAGCCTTTTAGGCTGCCCTTCTTTTCAATTATAGTAAACATATCTAGCAGCGCCTGAGTAGGGTGTTCATTCATACCGTCCCCTGCATTGATAACTGAAGCTTCTATATTCTTTGCAAGAAGGTGTGGTGCTCCGGACATCGGATGTCTTATGATAACAACATCACTACCCATCATATCAATTGTCTTACCGGTATCAATAAGCGTCTCACCTTTAGCTACACTGCTGCTTGAAGCAGAAACATTAGCAGCACTTGCACTCATGTACTTCGCTGCAAGCTCAAAAGACAATCTTGTCCTTGTACTGTTTTCATAAAACAAAGTTATAATGGACTTTCCCTGAAGGTGTGGGGTCTTTTTGTTTTTTGAAGTAACAATAAGCTTCATTGTCTTTGCAGTGTTTAAAATGTATTCGATCTCTTCTGTTGTAAGTTCTTTAAGTCCTAGCAGATCTTTCGACTTTAAAATCATCATAACACCTCACTAAACTTATATTTAAATATAAAAATATTTTTCATATTTACCTCTTTCACTTTGTTCGAAAGAGGTGTAAAAAAATAGCAAGGATAAATATCCTCACTATTTTTGAAAACAACTATTCCATCAATTGAATTATAAAACGTTCCACCTACTCTATATATAAGAAAAGCGGAATACATCTCTATTCTTTTCCTTAATTTAATTATAAAGATGTTGATATAGCTTTTCATAACAAATATCCTTTCAAAAAATTTCTTAAATAAAGTGTTTCAAAAAAATACATTAGTCAATATATAGAATTCCAACCTAATAATGAAGCTATAAAGCTTCAAACATAGGAACATTATTTTGCAACGCAAAAAAATATATATATACAAGTTGCACAAACTAATGGCTGATGCCCTTTTCAATATCACTTATAGTAACAACATTAACTTTATCAACCTCAAATAATTTAACATTTACAACCTCAAATTTTGAAGTTGGTACATTTTTACCAACATAATCTGCACGAATAGGAAGTTCTCTGTGGCCTCTGTCTACTAAAACAGCAAGTTGAATCATCTTTGGCCTACCTATATCCATAATCGCATCTATTGCAGCTCTAACTGTCCTACCTGTATAAATCACATCATCAACAAGAATAATCTTCTTTCTGTTTACAGAAAAATTTATCTCTGTGCCGTTTATGATGGGGTGTTCTGCAAGCATACTTAAATCATCTCTGTATAGTGTTATATCTAAAATACCTACTTGAACCTCTTTACCTTCAACACCCTTAATCTTTTCAGCTATCATTTTTGAAAGTGGTACACCTCTGCGCTGAATTCCAATGAGAACGATGTCTTCTACACCTTTATTCTTCTCAATTATTTCATGTGCTATTCTAGTAACTGCTCTGTTAATTCCGCTTTCATCCATTATTTCAGCTTTATCAATCATAATTATACGCTCCATAATATTCTTATCGGTATTTTTGTTCCCAAAACACTTCATTTATATACTAAACCACTCCCTGCACTAAAAGTACAGGGAATTTTATTGCGACTGAAAGT
>CAYXPB010000195.1:0-10032 GCA_964466645.1 uncultured Acetivibrio sp.
CCCATTGATGAATTAAGATCATTGATTATAAGAAATGACCTTATCTTTTTTGTTGTGGAAAACCAAGAGCAAACAGGTTATATGCCAATGCAGGGAATGGATTCACTGATAATAGACACAAATTACAGTTTGAGCAGGGCCTTTACCGTATCAAACCATACACCAAAGATTACCAAGGCTCAAGATGCTTCAATGATGTGGCTTAGAGCTGTTATGGATAGAAACATCCGAATGGTCTGTATAGAGCCAATTTACCCACAAAGAGCTAATATATCGAATAACAATATTTTAGAAGTGTTGGAAGCCTCAAAGGAGCTTTCAGGACTTCTTAAGGGAAAAGGCTTTACTATTAATGCTCCTATAAATAAGTTCAAGCCTGATATTCCAAGAATTTTCCAAAGTATTCCCATTCTAATTAGTCTTATTGCTTCAATAGCTTTACTTATTGATTATATTGGGATAAAAAGACGCTGGCTCAGCATCTTCTTATTGGTTATACCATTTTTGACAAGCTTCTTAATATTTGGGGTTATAAGACCTGGGACTAATATTTGGATGGCATTTGCAGCTGCCATTATTTTTCCGTCACTGTCATGTACAGTGCTTATGAATAGTCTTAAGAAATCATCGGAAAACATTTTTATACTTATATGCGTATCGTTATTAAGGCTTTTATTCATTAATGGCATTGGAGTTTGTATGGTGATAGCATCAATGTGTGATGTCCGTTACACAATGGGTCTTGTGAACTTCAATTTGGTTATTCCGGCATTTATTATTCCACTGGTTGTGTTTAACATAAGCTTTATTTTTATCTTACAAGGCCAGTATCCTGAAAAAAAACGAATAATAAACTATGTAAGGAATAAAGGTATCAGAAAGTGTTTGTTTTCAAATCTTATTTATATATTTATTGTGTTTGTTTTTATATTTATATATATATCAAGAAGCGGAGATTATAATATATTACCGCAGTTTCGAGGAGAACTGGAAGCAAGAAGATTTCTAGAACTAACAATGTCAGCAAGGCCTAGGACAAAGGAGTTTATTATCGGTTATCCAAGCCTGTTTGTATTTTTGTATCTCTATCCCAAAAAGGTGTCTTATAAGCTTCTGAGTTTTTTTGGTACATTATCTTCAATAACTGGCATATCCATTATAAACAGTTTTTGTCATGGTTTTACTCCTATATTGACATCCTTAAACAGAACGCTTAATGGACTATTCCTTGGAACAATAGTAGGCTGTCTATTCTTGATAATCTTTAAGATTTATTATGATTTTCGGAAAATTAGGTGATTCAAAAAAGAATAACTGATCAATTGATGATTCAAAAAAAGCTGATTTACATTTTTTGCACTGCAAAATAATGTTCCTCTGTCTGAAAGCTTCTAAGCTTTCATGATTGTGTTTGAACTATAAATTTTGACAAATGAATTTTTTGAAACAGCTTAAATACTTATAACCTAAAGAGGCATTAATTAATTGTGGACAATGCAGCTATATGCTATAATATTATTAAATTGTAAACTACATTTGCTACAGAATTAAAATGCATATAGTAAAGTGAATCTTAATACTAAGAATATAGTCAAAATGGGAGCAGTTTATAGTATATAGAACAAAAAAGTTGCCTTATGTAAGAAGGATAAAAGCTGATTTTTTGTTTTTATAATATTTTATAATATTTAAGACAATGGAGGTTAATTATGAAATTAAAAAAAATGATTTGTTTTGCATTGGGTTTATCGCTATTTTTCGGGCTTTGTGCTTGCGATAAGAGCGAAATAGATTCAGGAGATTATGTTCCATCTGGTATTGTAGGAACGGTTGGAGATGAGAATATATACACCTTTGAATTTAAATACTACCTCAATTTAGCTAAAAGCATGAGGGAAGAAGAAGAGGGCATAACTGATAAAAGTGCTAGTGAAAAGAAGAAATTCTGGAATTCAGAAGAGGATGGGGCAGTTAGAAAGCAAGCACTCATAGACGATACTTTAAAAAATTTATCAGAGCTAAAGACTTTTTTGCTGGCTGCTAAGAAAGATAATGTGAAGTTGCCCCAACAAGATATAGATAATATAGCTAAAAGTGTAGAGGATTTTATAAAAGATGAAGCAAACGGGAATAAAGATGAAGCTGAAAAGGTAATGAAAGAGCAAAATGGCGTAACTCTAGATGAATATAGAAGAATGTATGAGGAATATACCCTCGCATATTTTAATTATTCTACCACCTACCCTTATAAAATTGAAATCGATGATAGTGATGTTAAAAAAGAGTTTGAAAGTAATAAGAATAACTATAATAAGGTAGTTGTAAAGCATATACTTATTTCTACTCAAGACAAAGCTACCGAACAACCCTTTGCGGAGGAAAAAATTGCTGAAAAGAAAAAGCTAGCTGAGGAAATTCTTAATAAGGCAAAATCAGGAGAAGATTTTGAAGGTTTGGTTAAGCAGTATTCTGAAGATGAGGGATCGATAGAACAGGGAGGAGAATATGTTTTTGGAAAGGGTCAAATGGTAACTGAGTTTGAAGAGTGGTCATTTAGTGCAAAAGAAGGAGATATGGATATTGTTCAGACTTCCTACGGGTTTCATATTATGAATTTTATCAGGAATGCTACTTATGAAGACCAAAAGATGGAAATCAAGTCAGTGTTGCAAAAACAAAAATTTACAGAAAACTTAGAAGGAATTAAACAGAGATTCCCATTAGTAAGAAACCAAAAGGAGATTGACTCATTAAAGTTGTTCGAGTAAGCCTTAAGTTAAAAGTTTGTTTAGGTATACAGGAAATTCAGTTTATGGAGTTTTACAAAAGTTAGGCTCTCTATAAAATTAAATTTAAATCCCCCGTTATGTTATTAAAAAACACATGGCGGGGGATTAAGATTTACGGGAGTATAAATAATTCTGTGTATTGGATTTTATGTAATCCTTCTTAAGCAAGTAGTATAAAGTTAACAAGGTTTACAGAATATAACTGTGTCTATTACTTTCTTGACCTTCCTTAGTGTTGTTATCTCCAATCTGTTTTGTTATACCGGTTCCTACTACAACAAACCTGCTAATTCTTAGATTCCGTCAAAAATGTCAATTGGTAAAGTTGAGTAAAGTCACATCTTCATAATCTGCAGCATCGGGAATACTTAAATTTAAAAGCGATTCATCGTTATATATTACTTCTAAATACACTGGAATAAAATCTTTGAATTTAAATTTGTTCGCTGTTACATAGTCCTTAAATACATCTCTGTTCGCCATAACATAATCATACATAGTTCTTTTAAGGGTTTCGTCATCAAATTGTGAAAGATTAAATAATCCTCTTCTTTTTCTATTCGAACGATCATCATACCTCTACAGCCGGTAAAACTGTCTTGCCATTGGTTCTGACGGGGAATTCATGGATAATAGCCATCAGAACAGAATTTATTGAGTCTCCAATAATGTTTTCCATTACAGTAATATCATTATTTGATTGGTTACCTATATTGCTTTTTATTTTTAGTGTGTTATTTTCATAAGCTACAACCATATTTTTTTCTTGTGCAATTGCATTAATAGAAACCCATTCTCTTTCTAAAACAGGTGTTTGTAATGTTGCGTCTTTGTGTATAAGTACAACTTGTAGTGATTGAAAAGGTTGATTGTGTTGTTTGTCTTTCAGCATGGAATAGCCTGAAATCATAAATATGGCCTTTTATAAGTCCAAGTTCATCTGCTATATCATCTATATTAATTTGTTTTTTTGTGGCTCCGTGAATTCCGCCTATATCTATAACAAGTCTATTGTCAATAAAAACCCACAAATCGTCATCGCCATTGAATTCAAATATTTCGCCACCATTATAAACAAACTTGCTCTGTATTTCTGTAGTAAAATGATAGTTTTTGTTTGTGGAGCGATAATTGCCAAAACCACGCTTATCAATTGGGAAGAAATCTTTATTCTCATATTTATAAACTCCGCTTCAAATATGATTAAGAACAAGTTCGTAAGCAATGGAAGTATTAACGCTAGGTATATCACGGTACCATTGAGAAAAAGTATTCTTATTGGTAATCATATGCCCAGGTGTACCAGCAAAAACAGGTTTCTTTTCAAGGTCTAATGTATTGGCCGCAAGACCTTCTGTTGGAGCAAAACCGACTTTGTTTGCTGCATTGAAAAATGTAGGATTTTGAAAATCAGAATGACTATCTCTAAAATCTCTTATTGTTGCGTTAAAACTTAGTGTCGGTGGAAAAGATGAATCCTCGACAGCACCTAAAACTATTAAACTAGGTATAATACTAGAAGTTATAAGCGTAACTAAAAAAAGCAAACCTAATAATTTGTGTTTCATATAAAACTCCCCCCAAACAATACTTATCTCTCTATATATTAAATTTATGTAAATATAATTAGGAACACAAAGATGGAATAAAAAGATGAAATAAAACTGTAGAATTAAAAAGTATAAACATCGCTTTGAGAAATATTTATAATTTTTGTATACAATTGAGATGTAAATCATTAAGAAAAAACTTCTATAACTTAATTATATCAAAATATACCAAATTGTATACTGAATAAAATTCGTATTTTTCAGCATAATATTATTAACTCATCTTTCCTGCTTTATAGTATATAAGATCTAAAATTCAAGAATTGCGAGCTAAAAAAAGAAAGTGCTACAAAAATTATTGCCATAATTACAAACACCTAGTGGATTACCACTAGGTGTTTGTATGTTTTTGATGAACAACATTTTAATTTTGTATTGGACTAATTAGATTTGAAGCATATTTTTAGTTTCTTTTTTATCTTTAAAAAACATTTTCTTAATCTTTATTATAATATCATCAAATATCGAATAATTTACAGGAATAATTACCAAGGTTAAAACGGTAGAGAGTGATAGACCTCCAATAACCGATATCGCAAGGGGAGCCATTAATTCGGTGCCCTCTCCTAAGCCCAGAGCCATAGGTATCATTGCAAGAACAGTTGTTAATGTGGTCATTAGTATAGGTCTTAACCTTGTAGGCCCGGCATTTAATATGGCTTCAGTTCTTTCTTGGCCTTTTCCTCGAAGAGTAATAATATAATCTACCAACACTATTGCGTTATTAACAACAATACCCGCTAGCATAATTAACCCAATAAAAGCAGGCATGCTTAAGTTTTGGTTAGTTATAAATAGAGCAAACATGGCACCTGTTAATGATATAGGAACAGAAAACATGATGGTAAAGGGGTGAATCAGAGATTCAAATTGGGATGCTAAAACCATATATACCAATATAATAGCAAGTATTAAAGCTAAGCCTAAGCTCTCAAAAGATTTCATCATTTCCTCAGTTTCACCTGTATAGTCATAGGAATAGCCGTCGGGCATACTATAACCGGACATCTTTTCAGCAATCAATTTTTGAGCAGAATCAGTATCAATGTCTAGTAAATCAGCATCAATAGTCACAGTTCTTTTTTGATTATTCCTAGATATACTTACGGGACCTACTTCTCTTTGAATACTAGCAACTTCATCTAAACTGACATGGCCGCCCGAAGATGTATTCACTGTAATATTATTGAGATCAGGTAAATAGTTTATTTCACTTTTGTCATACTGAATTCTAACATCAATCTCAGTTCCATCAATCTTATATTGAGTGGCTACACTTCCGCCTACCGCAGATTGAAGAGCATTTGCTATGGTAATCATATTGAGCCCATATCGTGAAGCTTTATTTCTATCCACAATCAACTGTGCCTCAGGAGAACCTTCTTCTAAGGAGGAAGCAACATCTATGAGCCCCGGAATAGTTTCTAGATTTTTCACAAAGTCATTGGCAATATTATCTAATACTGAAAGGTCATCACCACTAATCTGTATGACAATAGGTTTTCCACTCATCATTGCTCCCATAGATGAACTTGCAGCTGCTATTGATATTTCGGCACCTGAAATGTCATCAAGTTTTTTTCTTATACTATTGACTATTTCATCGATGCCTCTTTTTCGCTCGTTTACTTTTCCAACATAAACACTAAATCTAGCAGAATTTGCCGAGGAGTCCCCACCTAGCAAAACATTTGATCCACCTACAGAATAAGAGACTTGTTTTGCTTCTGGTATTTCTTTAATTGTTTTTTCCACTTTGTATACAATTTCAAAGGTATCATCAATAATAGTACCTTTAGGTAAACTAATTGACACCGAAAACTCTCCTTCATCTGTTTTTGGCATCAATTCCATCCCAACAAAAGGTACTAATGCAAGTGTTGCTAGAAAAACTACTAAAGTAATAAACGCTGTTGTTTTTCTGTGATGAATACACCAATAAAGCAACTTTCTATACTGCGCATCAATATTATTCAACCCTTTTTCAAAGGCATTGGTGATTTTTGAAATGATTGTGTTCTTTTGGCTTTTTTCAACTTTTAGTAGCTTTGAAGATAGCATTGGCACAACAGTTAAGGCAACAACTAATGAAGCTACCAAGGAAAAGGTTACAGTTAATGCCATGTCTTTGAATATATCCGCTGCAATACCTTCAACAAAAATAACAGGTAAAAATACAGCTATTGTAGTCAGAGTTGAGGCTAAAACGGCCATTCCAACTTCAGAAGCTCCTTTTTCTGCTGCCTCTTTTCTGCTATATCCATTTTGTCTGAATCTATATATGTTTTCTAAAACAACAATTGAATTATCTACCAACATACCTACGCCTAAGGACAAACCACCTAAAGATACAATATTAAGTGTTACTCCTCCAAAATACATCAATGAAAATACACTAATTATAGATACAGGAATTGATATACTAATAATCAATGTACTTCTGATATTTCTTAGGAAAATAAAGAGTATAAGTATGGCTAAAATACCTCCTATAATTGCAGAGGAGGCAACATTTCCTATAGATGACTCAATAAATTTTGCACTATCGGTTATTACTGTAATATCAAGGTCTTTCATATCTTTGCTTATCTCATCTAAGGTCTTATGGACCGCTTTTGCAACCTCAACAGTATTAGCTGTGGACTGCTTCTGGATGGACAGGTTTATACTTGGATTTCCATTTATATAGGAGAAGTTTTTCATCTCTTTAAAAGTTTCTTCTACAGTTGCTATATCTCTAAGATATATCGTTGTGCCCGGTAAAGTAATTGGAAGATTTCTTATTTCATCTATACTGTTAAATTCTCCAATAGATCTTAAGGTAAGGGTTTTATTACCATGCTTTATATCTCCTCCGGGGAGGTTAATGTTTTCAGCCCTTAAAATGGAGGCTATGGTTGATGGCGTTATATTGTAGCCTTTTAATTTTGATGAATCCAAGGTGATCTGAACTTCTTTTTCTTGGCCGCCACTTATGCCTACTGATGCTACCCCCGCTATTCTTTCAATTTTATTAATTATTTTATCTTCTGTTATTTGTTTTAATTGGGCTAAGTCATAGCTTCCACTTATTCCGATTTCCATAGACGCCATCATATTAGGGTCTATTTTAATTACCATTGGCTCTCCTACGTCATCAGGCAAGAAGCCTTTTATCATATCGATTTTTTCACGAATGTCCAATGTAGCAAAATCCATATCCGTTCCTTCGTTGAATTCCAACATGACCATAGAAGAACCGTTCGAGGATGTAGAACTAACGCTTTTTAAATTACTTACGGTACCAAGCTGTCCTTCTAAAGGTCTTGTAAGCAAAGTTTCAATTTCTCTTGGACCGGCACCATCATAACTTGTCAACACAACGGCGTAGGGTAAACTCATATTAGGAAATAAATCAACAGGGAGCCGGGTTATTGAGATAGCACCTAAGAGTATTACTATAAGCATAATCATTATAGTGGTTACAGGACGTTGTATTGATACTTTTGTTAATTTCATAATTAAGTCTCCTCTTATACTTATTCTCCGCTAATTTTAATATTGTCGCCATCTTTCAAATAGTCTTGACCTTTTACAATGATAGACTGACCGACATTTAGTCCCGTTGTTATTTCAATTTCATTGCCATTATCAATTCCTGTCTCAACTTCGACTAGTTTTGCTTTATTGTCCTCTGTAGTGGTGAAAACAAAAGTTTTCTGGTCTTTTTCAATGAGGGTCTCTCTTTTGACAACAATAACATCTTCTTGCTTATTTGTTATAAATGCGACTTCTCCAAACATACCAGCCTTTAGCTCGTTATTATTATTCTCAATTTCTATTTCAATAGGATAGGTTGTGGTTCTTTCATCAGCAACAGGAGCGATAGACCTGATTCTTCCTGTGAAGGTATTGTCTTTTATAGCTCCGATAACTATATTTACATTATCGCCTTCTTTAATGTTTCCTAGCATTTGCTCAGAGATATTTACAGCTAAAACTGCAGGGTTAATTTGAACCACTACAAAGGGAACACTAGAGCCTCCGACCATTTCTCCTTCTTCAATTGCCCTACTACTGACAACTCCGCTTATAGGACTTTTTACATTAGTTTCTGCTAAATTTTCTTTTGCTTTATTTAATTGAAATTCAACATTCTCTTTAGAGGCGATAGCTTGATTTAGTTGATCTTTAGCCCTGTCGATGTTTTCTTGTGAAGTCTTATTAACCAGTAAGTCATAAGCTTGTTGAGCGGCATTGAAAGATATTTGTGCCGTTTCAAAAGCAGTTTTTGCTTGATCGTATTGCTGTTTTGAAGCTGAGCCAGCTTCATATAACATTTTTGAATCTTCATAGTTCTTTTTTGCAGTATTATACTGTAACTCTGAAGTTTTTACTGAGGTTTCTGCTTGAGTTAGCTGTTGTTCAAGCATACTTCCTTTTGAAGAGTTTAAGGCCTTTTGTGCCATATCCACAGCAATTTGAGATGACTTTAACTGTAATTCCAAACTCTTAATGGAATCTTGAATATCTTTGTCATCAACAGAAAACAAGACATCACCTTCTTTAACAGTATCACCGACTTTAAAGAATATTTGTTTGACTCTACCGGCAACTTTACTGACAACCATAACTTGTTTGTTTGTCTTAAGTGTTCCGCTATATCGAAAACTTGTAGTAATTTCACCTTTTTGTGCCTGTTCTACAGAAACAGGTATTACCTTGCTTTCAGCTGCAGTTGTGGTGTCATTATTTGTGGAACTACATGCCGATAATAATATTGTAGTGCTTATTAGCGCTATAAAGATTTTAAAATGTTTCATATTTAATCCTCCTAGAAATATATGCTTTATTTAAGAATATTTAATCCTCGTCATTAAATATTTGAAATAGTTTATCAACGCCTTCAGAAAAAGAGCTTTTTTGATCATCCTTGAGGGTTTCATAAAAATAGTCAATTGCATGTATGAGTTTTTCATAGACATCATCAATGGTATGTAAGCCTTTTTCGGTAATGTTAAGGTAGGTTTTTCTTCGATCTTCTTGACCTTGTGGGAAGGATCTTTCGATATATCCGAGCTTAACCATTTTAGATATGGTGGTTGATAGGCTACTGCTTGTAACATGAAGTTTTTCTTCTAAATCTGATATGGTTCCATTGTTTAAAAACTTAAGAGTGATCAATATTTCAAATTGCCTTTCAGTAAGTTCAAAATCTCCTTTTCCATTAATATTGAACTTTTTCATATAATTTGCATTCATCCAGCACTTCAGATGGAAAAGGAAGGTGAGAAATTTATTGCATAACTCGGGATTCTTATTGTTTTGCATTGAATAACCTCTTTTCCTAACTCGATAAAAATAGGTTTATGATAAAATATATTTATTATAAACCTATTATTTTATTATACATTATGTATGGGATTTGTCAATATGTAATGAAAAGGGTGGAATAGCAGGGGGAAGCTGCTTTGCGGTCTGAAATTGGGGGGAGGGTGTGAATAGGGTAGCTGTGTTAAGGTGAGTGCCTGCTGTTTTACTGTCAAACGACTCCATTACGTGACCTTCGCATAGAAGCTGTAACCTCAGCTTGATAATTTTCGCACGCGTCTATGGGACATCCTGTCCCGAGACGCTAAAAATGCCATCCGTGG
>CAYXPB010000196.1:0-3131 GCA_964466645.1 uncultured Acetivibrio sp.
TATAAGGCAGATAAAGGGGATGAAGTACTTTTAGGGTTTAAGAGTGACAAGGAGGTTCAGAACCGATTAGTTGTGGACAGTCATGTACATATTGTATTTAGAGATCCTGGAGAAGTGGTTGTTGATAAAAAGGTAGAGCGTCTTGTAGAAAAAAGCATAGATATTCCGACAAAACAGGCAATTTTGAACTATATGAACAGAGCAAATATTGACAAGTCAGTTATTTTTGACTGGTCGGGTGCACTGGAAAACGATTTTATAAGCAGCAATGAGAAGGTGGCAGAACTAAGCAGGTACAGTGACAGGTTTATAGGGTTTGGTGTTCCGTCATTTAAAGACCCCAAGTTTGTTGACACTGTGGCGGATATGGGGATGAAAGGGCTTAAGTTTAATCCCAGCCTGCAAGGATTTTATCCTGATGACCAGGATTTTCTAAAGGTCTGTGGACGTGCTTATGAACACAGGCTTCCTATAATTATTCATTCAGGCCCTGAGTCGGCAGGTAAATTAAAATATGATATGCCTGTATATCTTGATGACATTGCAGTGGAGTATCCTAACCTGAGTATAATCATTGCCCATATCGGTGTACGTGGGTTTACAAGCCAACAGGCTATCATGGTAGCAGAGAAGAATTCAAACGTTTACGTTGAAACCTCTTGGGCAAGTGAAGAACTTGTGAAAGAAGCTATCACTAAATTGGGTCCTGATAATGTCATATTCGGGTCTGATTTTCCATCCAGAAGTCCTATTACCGAACTTGAGAAGATTAACAACCTTCTAAAAAGCGGTTTTATAGGGAAGGAAGAATATTATAAGATTGTAGGCGGTAATATTCTTAAGTTAATTCAATAGTAACTACTGAAAAAGTGTTAACGGGTGACAAATTGTGATTATTAAAATCGGTGGAAGTTTGGTTAATGAAGCAAAGGGGATACTGGAAATAATAAAACCATATTCTCCTGTAATAGTACCGGGAGGAGGGCATTTTGCGGACTATATACGTAAAATGGATAATAAAATGAATTTGTCCGATGAATCTGCCCATAGAATGGCTATATTTGCTACACATCAATATGGCATATATCTATCTGATATATCCGGTATAAAATGTAGTAATAAAATCGATGTCGGCCCCTTGATTTTATTACCTTATGATCTGCTTTGTGAGCATGAACCCTTCGAATATTCCTGGGAGGTAACATCCGACTGTATTGCCTGTTTTGCTGCAAATCTATACGGCTGTGAGTCTTTTGTACTTCTGAAAAAAGTTGATGGGATATTTGCTGGTGGAACGCTGCAAAAAGCTATAGACATACGGTCGTTAAAACGAATTGAGCAGTCTGTAGTGGATTGTAGGCTTGCAGACTACATGTGTAAATACGGTATTGACTGTTACATATATAATGCGTCCGATATTGACAAGTTTAGAGATGATTTTATTAAAGGAAATTATGGGACGAAGATATACTGCACATAGCCATGATGTTAATTAATTTTATCTAAGTGAGGATGTCCGATGATTAAAAATAGACATAAAGAAATGACATATTATCAGATTTGCAGGGAACTCAGCACTGCCGCTGTTAATGGAAGTATAACAAACAGCAGAAGTGGTTTTTGTGGAGGAAAAAGAACGGGTAATCCGAACGGAGAATGGGGCTATAAGTCTGAAACATTTTATAGTAAGGTAATTGACGATTTTAAAAATGAGGATAACGATTATGAAAGAATTAGGGAAATTAATTTTTTGCTAAAGGATATATCCAAAGAAGGTATATTGTCAAACTATACCTGCAGACGCAACTATGTTTCATTTGATGGGGAAAGTTTTGAAGAGGATACTATTGAGGTACTGGAGTGTATTGCCTGTGACGACCAGGAAATCAGGGCAACAGTATATGGAAAAGGCGGAAAACTTGCAATTTCGGATTTCGGGCTTGTCCAGGGCAAAATCAATGAGATCCGACGGCTCAGAAAAGCTATCGATAAAAAAAATACAACAGGAAGGTCAAATGTTATTCTCGATCCTGAGGCGGGGGGGCTGTTAACTGCAATGCTTGTGGGCTACTTGTTTGAAGGGGACCGTGTGACAGCCGGGACTAGCTATTTATTTAACCATATTGAGAAGTATGTCCAGAATTCTTTAGTGACGGTAATTGATAGAATTACTCCGGATTATCCCGTTTATTTCACTAAAGACGAGGAGGGAACCTTGTCTCAACATGAAGTAGTTCTCATAAATGAGGGTAAAATAGGCACGTGCTTAACTGATAGTCTAACAGCCGATTTGCTTGATACAAGAAATAACGGTCGTTCAAGGTCTCAGGATTACAGGTTTATTCCTTTGCCGAGAATAGCCAATATAGTGTTGAAAAGCAGCTCATATAGCTTCAAGGATTTACTTTCAAGTGTTGGTAACGGTATATATTGTATTGGCGTATCGGGAGCAGCAGTTGATGTGGCTTCAGGAGTCATCCATATGAATTTTCAGGCTGCCTGTAGTATTAAAAATGGAGAACTGGATAAACCGATTGGTAATACTTCCTTATCTATAAATATTTTTGAATTTATTCAAAAAATAAAACTGGTTGGTAACGATGAAAGGATCTTTGTCCGTGTAATGGGTAAAGGAAGGCCTTTGCAAAATCATATTATCGGATTTGGGAGTCCCCATCTGGTTTTGGAGGATTGTTATGTACGTTAGTAATTCAGATGTAGTGATTGAAACGTGTAAAAATCAAGTTAAACAGTTTGTTTCTATGGCTGACCAGGTGGAGATATATTCACTTATCCATGAGAAAACGGGAGTTTTCCTTAGTGACAGCAAAATCGGCACTTTGGAGGAACATACCGAAGGTACTTCAGCCAGATTTATAAGGGGGGATAATGAATACTATTTTTATTACCCTTTTCTAAATACCGGTGATACTCTATCGGTAGAGAAGGTGCTGAGAAACACTGTTCCTTTTAGACATATCAATACTTTTAACAGGAATAAGGAATTGGTGATTAAAAGCGAAGGATGTAGAATCTACCAGGATATAAGCAGGCAGCTAGTTGATAAAGCTGAAAAAATAAAGGAAAATATAATGCGAATTGATAGAAATATAAGAATTACTGATTTTCAG
>CAYXPB010000196.1:3141-10013 GCA_964466645.1 uncultured Acetivibrio sp.
CTTACATAAATAAAACTGTTTGTATTACAAATACTTCAGGAACCTTAGCTTACCAGGAATCTCCCGAGTTTACTTTTGAAGTTGAGATACAAAGGAAAGGCAATGGGGATTCAACTCTGGGAAGTTGCTATTTATATGGCCGTTCTATGGATGATATAAGTATTGATACAATAATAACCGATATATCCTTTCCGCTTTCATTTGATTCATTCAGTAATGTTGAAAGTCAGGATACATATGATTGTGTAGTTTTCGGTCATCCGATTACAGCAAGCATACTTGAAAACATTGCATATTATGACCTGATGAAGAACCCTGTATCTGAGAGAGATGCAAGGTTCGAATTATACGATGATCCACTGATTCCTTATTCGGTCAATTATTTACCTTTTGATGATTTTGGGAGAAGTAATAATAAAGTACTCCTTTATGGAAACGCATATAGCAAAGATTTAAAAGGAGTTAACTCATGCTACAAGGTTGCGCCTAAAAACATTCACAGAGATGTTAGAATTTACCCGGATATTCAACCTTCAAACCTTACGTTAAGAGGAAGCAACTGCAATAAGAGTGACCTTTATTCTGATGTTAAAAGAGGACTTTATTGCCACTTGATCGTTGGAAATCATTATTGTTCCGATCAGTTTATCGAAGGAACAGTTTTTAACGGATTTGAAATCAACAATGGGAAACTTTCCAAGGCATTGCATCCATTTAAGGTAAGAATAGATAAAAGATGTTTTATGAAAAGCATTTATGCACTTGCGGATGATTACAGACAGGTTAGACCTTTTCCTTGGTGGACACCTGTTGTTACTGTTATACCTACAGTATTTGCCAGGGGGTTAAAGTTGCTTTCATAATTTATGGTGATAAAAAAGTAAGCAAATATGAAATATGAAAATAGATGAATAATATTTTAACATTGTAGAGGAGGAAAAAAGATGAAAAAAAATTACCTGGAGCAAACGTATAGAAGGATTAACGATTATCTTAAAGAAAACGGTTTTGACGTAATGGTAGTTACATCCTACGAAAATTGTTATTATCTTTCAGGAGTGTTTTTGTATTATAATGCGCTGATTATTGCAAAGGACAAAGATCCTATTCTACTGGTCAAGTATATTGACCGGCAGCTTGCTCAAAATACCAGCTTTATAAGCGATATCAGGGGATATTCACCTTATCCCATAGAGAATCAGGGAAATATTATCATAGGTAGTTATGCAGAAAGTATAGCTCAAATTATCCAGGAGTTGGGATACAGAAAGGGTAAGATTTGTATGGCTGATTACTGGGCTGTTTTGCGACCTTATATAACATTGAGGGAAGAACTTCCCGAGGCGCAAATTATAGTCGCAGAACCGTTCTTGGAAGAGGTCAGAATGGTAAAACTGCCCCATGAAATAGACATGATAAAGAGATCATTGGAGCTTTTGGATACAGCTTACGGGAGTGCAGTTGAGTTTATAAGGGAAGGTGTATCCGAGGCTGAGATCGCAGGTGAAATTGCAAAAAGTGTCTGGAAGAATTCAGGAGAGCTTTGGCATGCCATTATTGCCAGTGGAGAAAATTCCATGTTGCCTCATTCAAAGATAAGCGATAGAAAACTTCAGGAAGGAGATAATGTGGTTATAGATCTTGTATCATGCTACGATAGCTATTATGCAGGGTTGACAAGGACTTTTACAGTTGGAAAACCTTCTGCCATGAAAAAAGAGTTATATGATATTTTACTTGAAACAGCTGAAAAGGTTTATACATCTGTACGTCCAGGTATGGAGATAGGTATGATAGCAAAAACGGCACTTCAATTTATTGAAAGCAAAGGTTATTCAAAAAATATCCGTCATGCTTTCGGACATGCCATAGGAACTTTCCCGCATGAATCTCCAATCCTAAATACAAGTGAAAAAAGGGAATTAAAGGAGAATATGGTCTTTTGCTTTGAACCCGGAATTTATATACCTGATGTTGGAGGTTTTCGTCTTGGGGATCTTGTTGTTATGACAGAGGAAGGTTTGAAAAGAATGAATGATGGTTTTAGAAATCTTAATACCAATACAGTTTATTGAGATAGGAGGTCAATATGATACTTTCCCAGATACAGTTTGATATAACAAACAGGTGTAACATGTCATGTACTCACTGCAGAAATGGAGACCTTCAGGAGAAAGATATTCGCGAATTAGCACTTGATGAGTGCAAAAGGGTGTTTGATGAAGCAAGAATGCTAGGATGCCAGTGGGTTAATATATGTGGAGGGGAACCTTTATTGCATAAGGATGTATACTCGATAATCAAATATACATCCAGGTATGCCAATACCATACTGCTGACTAATGGATACCTGATTGACAATGAAGTTGCAAATAAGCTGCGGCAGGCAAATACAACGCTTGTACAGATAAGCCTTGATTCATCGGTTCCGGGAAAACACGATGAAATGAGAAATCGAAAAGGAGCATATGACCATGTATTTAGAGCGGTAGAAGCTTTAAATAAAGAGGAAGTTGAAGTGTGTTTTATGGTGACTCTTTCAAGACAAAATAAGGACGAATTTTCTTCAATTCTTGAATTGGCCAATAATGCAGGTGTATCGTTTGTGAATTTCAGAAGGCTAATCCCTCAGGGAAGGGGTTGCGACCATTATAACGACATGTCTTTATCAAAAGATGAAATCAGAACTTTTTTAGATGATGTCAAAAATTTGGAGACTAAATATTCCATAGGTATATGCCTTTTTCCCTTTTATACACTAAAGGATGAAAATGAATTAAAGGCTTATATGGAGGAACCCTCCAAGTTTGCCGATGGTGGGTGTTCGGCTGCAATAGGAGGGCTGGCAGTTGACTCCTATGGTGACTTGCTGCTTTGCCCGCATATTCCAAAGAAGCTGGGAAACATCAGGGAGGATTCCCTTGAAGAAGTCTGGAGCAAGAACGCTACCATAAATTTACTGCGAGACAGGCGCAATTTGAAGGGACAGTGTGGGGTCTGCAAGTTTTCGAACATATGTGGTGGATGCAGGGCTTATCCATATCAACTTAACGGTGACATACTGGGAGAAGATGAGCTCTGCACTGAGTTTTACAGAAATTCGAAGTTTGATTAAAATTCAATTATTAGTAAAATTGCTATAATGATATTACATTGGAAGAATATATTAGCCCAATATAAAATCAAAATAATTGCTTGCAAAAGTAAATTTTACGTGCAATATAAAGGGAGGTGTCTATAATGTTGATTGTTGGAATAGATATAGGAGGGGTATTTGTTAAAAGTGCAACTGTGGAATATTCTGGGGATGAAGGCACGCTTTTGAAAACAGAAAGAAATCCGTTTAATTTTAGACTTAATAATCATAACCTTAATGAAGCACTTACTGAAGAACTTTATCTACATGCTGACCCGAAGGATATAGATGCTGTGGTAATTACAATAACGGCAGAAACTGTTGGCATATTCAGGACTTTGGAAGAAGGCGTAGTTACTATCTCGGAAATATGCTCTAGAACATACAAGGATATTCCTCACGGATTTATTGCTGTTGATGGCAAAGTACATACTATTGAAGACGTTTTGAAGGCGCCATTGGATTTTGCTTCTGCTAATTGGATTGCAACTAGTTATTTAGCTTCCAGATTTATAAAAGATGGGTTTTTCATTGATGTTGGAAGCACTTCAAGTGATATCATCCCCATCGTTAACGGAGAGGTCTGCCCTGAAGGAAAAATCGACATGTACCGGCTGCATACAGGTGAATTGATTTATGCAGGAATTTTGAGAACATATATACAGTGTCTAGTCGGTAAACTGCCTTTCCGGAACGGATGGATAGGATTATCCTCCGAATTGAGGTGTTTTACTGCACATATTTATGTCTATCTTGGCCTTATCAAAGAAATTACAATGCTTCATCCTTTTTCGGGAAAACAGATTAACATTAATAGGAGTGAGGCTAAGGAGGCGATTTGCAGAAGTGTATGTTCCGATTCAACGATTTTATCAGATGAGGAAGTATATGCAATGGCCAAATATATTCACGAACAACAGATATCTATGATAGTAGAGTCCATTAAAAGTATAAAAGCTTTGAAATGGAATAAGGATATTGATCTGTCTTATGTTGTAGCAGGGAGTGGCTCTTTTTTGGCTAAAAAAGCCGTTGAAATACTTGGGGGAGAGGTGGTTCAGTCATACGATGATTTTGTTAAGGATGCTGATAACGCAACAGCGGTAGCCCTAACCAATTTTATGAAGGATTGGATTGAAGAGAGTCAGACTAAGGTGAGTTAATGAAATAGAGCAAAGGTGGTACAAAAAATGGAAATGTTGAATACTGTACCTTTTATGTCTCCTAAGGAGTATTTGAAGGTGTTTGGATTGGATGAATTGCCATCATTAGATAAGGCAGTTATTATGACATTTAATAGGGATATGTTTAATACTTTAAAAAGTTTTACAGAACCTAGTTGCAAAGGTGCTTTTGAATGCAAAAAGCAAAGAAGGGACTTTTTTGATATAAATTATCAAACAGGCTGTTCAAGGGTCTTCCTATCTGGAGATGGGGGACCTGCAACTGCTTTTGCCATGGAAATATGTATTGCCAGAGGGGCAAAAGCTTTTATAGGAGTGGGCTTTACGGTCAGTTTATCACCAGACGAACTGGCTGTTGGCGATATATATATTCCTATGACGGTAATGAGAAATGATGGAATATCAACAAAGTACCTGCCGTTAGAGTTCCCGGTGAGTGGCAGTGCACAGATTATTCAGAACATTATATCAAGGTTTGGTGAGTCGCAGAACATAAAAACAGGTATGTGTTGCTGTACGGATTCATTTTTTATGCATTCGGTTGATGAAGTCAAGAAATGGAAACTTGGAGGAGCCAAATCTATTGATATGGAATCGGGAGCTTTTTATTCAGTTGCACAATATTATGGTGTTCCAGCAGTCCTGATTAATGTTGTTGCAGAGGAACTGGATAATGGTCAGTGGAAAGTTGATTATCCTAAAGCAAGAGAAACTGTGCAAGCTATTTATAATAATTATGATAAAATAATTGAGGCAGTTAATAATGTAACAAAAAATAGAGTGACTTAAGTAAGCCCACCAAGCACTAAGTGATGGAAATTTGTACACTTGGTATTAAGAGGAGATTTTTATTTCTGGAATATAAAAGTCTCTTTGTTACCAAGCAAATAGTATTTGTGACGAAAGGGTAAATTTATATATGTCCAACACAAAAAACATTAAAAAATTCACTGAAGTAAAAAATCAGTTACTTGGTATTTATGATTTGTTGCTTGAAAGATACGGTGATCAACATTGGTGGCCAGCACAAACCCAAATAGAAGTAATCGTAGGGGCTGTATTGGCTCAATTTATATCATGGAAGAATGTAGTTAAAGCAATAGATAACTTAAAGGAAAGAGATTTATTAGATGCAAAGAAAATATATGACTGTGACATTGAATTGATAAAGGAGTTAATAAGACCTTGTGGATATTTCAACAGGAAGTCTATAATTTTGAAGTCGGTTGTGGGTTTCCTGGTAGAGGAATACGAAGGGGAACTTGATAAAATGTTTGAGATACCGCTTTGTTTTTTGAGAGATAAACTTCTTAATGTTAAGGGTATAGGACCTGAAACCGCCGATTCGATATTATTGTATGCCGGTTATAAGAAGATATTTGTCATTGATGCTTACACAGTAAGGATATTTAATAGGTTGGGTTTTCTAAATGGAGACGAGAAGTATCATGATGTTCAAAAGTTTTTTATGGAACACTTACCTGAGGATGTGGACTTGTATAACCAGTTTCATGCATTGATAGTCAAGTTGGGAAGTGAATGTTGTTCGTTTAAAAAACCGAAATGTAGTTCTTGCTGTTTAAATACTATCTGTGGATATAGTGGACGGATTATATAATATAAATTGTTGTAAATATAATCGGTTCAAATGGAAATGTAAAATGAAATATACTTAACTGGAGGTTTGAGGATGAGTTTTGATCTTAGTATAACAAGAATGGATACTGAAACTGAGGCGGATAATGATCCGATTTCATTAGAAGAATGGTTGCAGGTAGTTGAAGATGATAATGATCTAAAGCTTACAGAATCAATTCAAGGCATAAATCCTATTACAAGAACAAAATTCTTATAAAGGAAGAAGGATTGGCCATATGGAGACATACTGAAAAAGATTATGACGTAGAATTCCATTTCAAAAAAGGTAAAATCCGTGCCAATGGTTATGATGATTGTTTGATCAATAAAATGAAACAATTAGCAGAAAAGTTGAATGCAAAGGTATCCGGAATAGACAAGTAAAAAAATAGAGGAGTAAATGTATTTATGGGAGCTAATGATATGGATGGTGAGAATAAAGCTAAGTTTGAAACCCATCAGGTAGCACTAAATGAGTATTTTAAAAATCAAAAAGTAGAGAGTATTCGTTGTGAAAGATGTAAAGAATTAATTGAAGTTAAAGCGTTAGGCAATACTGCCTGGACTATGAATTGTAAATGTGGATTGTACAAAGATACTTTGAGAGGGCTTTAATGGATGGTTAAGTTTATATTAAAATGTACTAAGGTCTGCTTTATAAAATAATTCTGGTGAATTAGGTATGGTTCAAAATATTATGTTTTTAAAAGGAGATGCAACTTACCCAAGTCAGCTGGGATTAAACATTCTTCTGTTGTTTTGAGGTTATAGCTAAAAGATATAAAAGTATATCAAAAAAATAAATATTTTTTCGTACACCCCCTCGCTTTTTCGGCTTAAAAGTGAGGGGGTGATTTTTTTACCCTTCTTTTGTCCTTCGAAAACAAAATATACGGTATATCAGGGAAACTACC
>CAYXPB010000197.1:0-9963 GCA_964466645.1 uncultured Acetivibrio sp.
TACATATCTTCAGGTACAGAGTTGTTTATATCAAGTAATGTAACAATATCATTAGATACTGCAGTTCCTATAAACTCACTTAATGCACCGTATATGTCAACCTCACAGGATACAGGAATACCACGACCTGTCAGACGGCTGTTTACGTAGCAGGGAACAAAACCAAACTGTGTTTGGAATGCAGGCCAACATTTACCGGCAATAGCTACATATTTTCTATAGCCCTTGTGAGCCTCTACCCAGTCAAGAAGAGTCAATTCATACTGTGCCAACTTTTCAAGTACTTCAGGTTTCTTATTGCCAGCACCTAACTCTGCAACCATATCCTTAACAACATCAGCAATTCTAGGGTCATTTGCATGCTTGTTGAAAGCTTCAAAAAGATCTAGCTCAGAATTTTCTTCAATCTCAATACCTAGATCATACAAACACTTGATAGGCGCATTACAAGCTAAAAAGTTTAACGGCCTAGGACCAAAGCTGATAATTTTTAAATCTGCTATACCAATTAATGCCCTTGCAATAGGTACAAACTCATTTATCATTCCCGCACATTCCTCGGCAGTACCTACTGGATACTCAGGGATATACGCCTTCACATTACGAAGTTTTAAGTTGTAACTTGCATTAAGCATACCACAATAAGCATCACCACGTCCGTCGGACAAATCATTCTGGCTCTCCTCAGCAGCTGCAACAAACATTTTAGGACCTTCAAAATGCTTTGCAAGGAGTGTTTCGGAAATCTCAGGACCAAAGTTGCCAAGATATACGCACAATGCGTTACATCCTGCTTTCTTGATATCCTCGAGTGCTTGAACCATATGTATTTCACTCTCTACGATACATACAGGACATTCATATATATCCTCTATATCATATTTCTTTTTATAAGCCTCAACAACTGCCTTTCTTCTGTTTACCGACAATTCCTGAGGAAAACAATCACGACTTACTGCAACAATCCCTATTTTTACTTTTGGCATGTTTTCCATTTAAATTCTCCTCCTTCATTCAATCTTCGTTAATTATAGCAAATGTCATTTGATTTTACTACTGTTCTTTTTTGTATTTTGTATATATATTTGTACTGATGTTTTTAGCATGTTTGCGCAATTTTATAATTGAGTTTCTGATATGGATCTCTACCAATCTTTTTATCATCTGCACTGCTTCAGGAATATTAACTTCATGCGGACATTCTTTCATACATGACATATCTGTGCATTGTTTGCACCTATCTAAGATGATAATCTTTTCCCTGCAGATATGAGCTGCAAATTTGCCTAATTTTATCTCTGCATCTCCATATTCAGGCACAATTGCCGTATCAAACAGATTACAACCAAGCTTAAAGGCCTGCTCCATTATACCTATCGCAGCTTCTTCATCCGGGCTGAAATAATAAGGTAATACAGGACAATCTCCACTAAGTATGGGGATTGTTCCAAAAGATATTTCTGATACTTTTAGTCCGGTGCTGCCTAAATTTCTATACCTCATAGGCTGTCACCACTGCTTGTTAAATCATCTTCTGATGAAATATCTTCCGTATGCTCAGTGTACTTCATTTTACTATTCGCCGCACAGTCCAAGATATGTTTTTCATCAAGTTTTGAGCACCATGCAAAGGCTCTGGGCTCTATATTTTCAAGGCCTTCCGGAACATTTATTTCTTTTAATTCATAACAAAATGCAAATGCCTCTCTCCCTATTGTTTTAAGCGTGGATGGAAGCGAAACCTTCTCTAAGCTCTTGCATCTGTAAAACGCCTTTTCAGGAATTTCAGTGATGCCTTCAGGTATAACGATTCTTTTTAGGGAAGTACAATGTTCAAAGGCTCTCATTCCAATGTATTCAAGCTTGTCAGAAAGTTCTATGCTTTCTAATAAGATACATCCCGAAAAAGCTAGCTTTTCTATTCTTTTTACACCATAAGCATTTTTTACTGAAACAAGCCATTTGCATTGTTCGAAAGCACTTTTGCCAATATAAGTTGTATCCTTTGACAAAGTTATACAGGTTGATACAATTTCTGAAGGCATATTCTTCTATTACTGTTTTTGATGAGGAAAATGTGACTTTCTTAAGTTCAAAACAGTTTGCAAAAGCCCAGCCCGACACTATTTTAATGAAATCAGGTATTACTACCTCCCCATGACACGAGGATGCATCAAGAAGCATCTTATTTACAACTACCATAGGTGTAACGGTTCTTTGCTTTTCCAACCATCTCGTACCATGGAAAGCTCTCTCACCAATGTACTCGACACTTTCTGGAATATGCACTTCTTCAAGATTCATAGCATCTTTAAAAACCTCACGTTCTATTCTCTTAATTCCTTCCGGAATATGTACAAAGCGACCCTTGTTGATATATCCGAACAACGAAAGATTTTCATCTATATTAAAACAGCTGATTGCACTGTTATATATAGTCTTTACGCAGGTGTCCAAGATAGTGTTATTCTCTTACCATAAATATCTGCAGTATTCACTGTTAATTCGAAATCACTGCTACCTGCAAAATTCAAATCAAAGGGTGCGGCTCCCCTAATTGAGAAAGTCACACTTTCCCTGAACATCTCTGGAACAACACTTGTTTTTTCGATTAATGTTACTGTTTTGTAAGGCAGAGAAGCTGGTGACAAACTCAAATTCTGGGAAATAATCTTATTTCCTCCAAATACAACTTCACTACTGGCATTTTCAAGTCCCTCTTGCTTTACATATTCTTCAATCTTCTCCTCTGCATCAGCAAACTTCTTCATAATGCTATCAGTATTTACTCTTGATACTGTAAGGAAAAATAGAGTATTGGCATTTCCTTCAATAGCATCGAGGGCATTTTCTTTATCAATCCCCAGTAAATCACCTAAATCAAGCCCATCAATCTTTTCATACTGCTTAAAACTTGGGTCTAACGGCACCCAAATCTTTTGGCCTTTCATAGATCCTGCACCTCTATAGCTATCATAGGCAACAAATGCTTCTACCCACACATGCTCAGTGCGTACATGGGATATTGTTCCACCATTGATTATTGAAACTGTCGGTATTCCAAGAGAACCCATCGTTTTTACAGCTGCTTCAGGAGTTTCTGCACTTACCCACCTCATCACCTTTTCAACAGGAACTTCAATAGTTCCTCTGACATAACGTGCTGGTATCCCTTTATATCGGAGCAATGAGAAAAGAAGGGAAGCCTGATCAAAGTCATTTCCTGCCATTTTCTGTAAAGTTCCCTTTGCACCTTTTCTGGAACCAAAATATGTTTCAAAATTTATATTGTTTCTTACATACTTCAGGTGTAAAATTTCGTCTTTTTTCCATAGTCTTATTCTAACTTATTTTTGTTGTTTTGTCTGTCTGAATTTATGGTATCATTATAGTTATTAAAATTCATAGTCTTTTCCCATAAACCTAATTACAGTCTTGAACCATTTTTATTTAAAAGAATCAATTCTATTTAGTTGAAACCTACCCTCTGAATTATTAGCAATATCACAAGTCTCGTAATACAAGTTTTCACTTTTATTACCCCATATTGATGAAATACATATAATTTCTCCATTCTCTTCCGATAAATCTTGTGAGAATAACAACTTTTTACTTCCATCTTTTATATCATATAAATTTAAATTAGTGGGGGTAGTACCAGTTTGATAAGTAAATTTGCTACCGTCAGGTGAGGATGATATATTACATATCATATCTTTTTCAGATATCAATACGTTATTTACAAGTTTGCCATCATTACTTAGTATAACCAAAACTTGTTCATATCCTTCTTGCAACTGCTCCTTACTTGAACATAATATTCCAATATTATCTCCAAAGTATGAAAGTCCGTTATATATCATTGCACCAGAAGGGGTAAAGGGAAGCTTAATTATTTTATGCCTCTTTTCTTTTAAGTTTATTTCTATCAAAGTATCAGTCTCAACTTTTCTTTTATTTTCGTCATAACCTCCTACTAAAATTACAACATTATCTGATTTATATGTAGCCAAACAAACATAACCTTGAATATCTATACCCATTTCCTCTAACAAATTGCCATACTTATTATTTTTTACATCATAGTAGGCCAGCTTTCCTTCTATTGAAGAACTATTAGTGCTGTAGTAAACCATATTTCCATCATCTGATAAAAAGATTTGATAGGGTCTAACTGTTTGTTCAATTGATTCTAATATTTTTAATGAACTTGTACTAGTACAATATAGATACCCCAAATCACCTTTTAATAATAATTTGTCATTTTCATCAATAATGCTCAAGAAATCATTATCATTTGTTATGGATTTCTTCAAAATATCTTTACTTTCACTGGGGTTATTATTTGAAGAGTTTGCTGGAGAACTGCTACTTAAAGCACCATCTGTTTTACTATTACAAGCTGCAGAACTCATGAATATTATTGCTAAAACACTTAGTATTATTAACTTTCTCATTGCCTATCACTCCTTAGTATTATTTTTTTAATATCAATGTCCACCCGTAAAACGGGTGGCTTGCTAAGCCCTATAAGGGCTTGTTAACGGCGATCTCCTAAAGACGCTGACTTTTACTTTGTTCAAGCCACATTGCCTCTGCCTCTTTTGCAGTTCCTGAAAGGACTAACTTATTACTAGCTACACATTAAAGGGTATCTTCATACTCTTTTACACTCAATTTGTCAACGATAATATCGTGATTGTCCTGCTCTTTTATGTGCTTTTTATTGTTGCCTCATTAAGCCCTACAGTACTTACGTAGGATCTTCTGCTCAAAAGTGCCTGTTCCTAAATTTATACTTTATGTTTGCATACCTATCAAATATCATCAATGCACTTTTGCCTTTTAAGTATCTCGTAAAGCTTGATACACTTATTTTGGGTGGTATACTTATATCATCTAGCGTTAGATGTCCTTATATTATCTCTACTCCCTTATACCTACATAGTTGTTTTATTATTTCCCATATACTTTGTTTGTATGGATTATAAATTACTTTTCGTCTATACTTTGGTGTAAATACTATGTGATATTTACACATCCATTTAGTACGTGCTAAGCTGTGTTCTTTGTTTGCCATTAAAATCACCTTTCCTTTTGTTATTCTAGTAGCTTGAACAACTCAATTATTACGGAAAGGTGATTTTTTTGTATAACTTCTGTTTCACATGCTTTTGAGTGCTCAACAGACTGAAGCCCATAATCAAATTTAGGTAGATAATTATGATAATTATCATAATTATCTACCTAAATTATATGTCTTTTTTAATTAATAAGTATTAGAATATATCCTCTGTTGAGCAATCAACTTGCAACGTTATACCATCATATTTTATTTCCCACATAGGCATAAGTTCATCCATATTGTTTTTAGAATAAACTACTTCAACAGATTTTAATTGAGGGATTGAATCCCATCCACCTTTTAACAATTTCGAATTTGCTTTTTCAACAGCTTTTTTACTGCTAATTAAATTTTGTGTATTGTATTCGCTTTCTGACATAGAATCTAATTCTAGCCAATTTTTTACTAAGTCTGTTATCTTACCATTTTCAATATATACATTTAAATAACTTCCATTAGCTAAGTTGGATACTTTCTTATTGTTATATTTCTGTCTATAGTTAACAACATAGCTTTTAAGTATTTCTGTTTGTGGCTCTTCTTCGCATGTATGTATAGGTGTACTTTCTCTTATTGTTATGCTGTCAAACTCGGCATCTTTAGGCAAATAGCCATTCTTTGATAAATACTTATTAATTTTATCAATTGATAATTCTATTTCGGATTCGTTAGAAATTGAAAAGTCATTAAATTTATCCCTATCAAAAATCTCTAAGGCGCCAATCTTTTTAACTTTGGTTTTTTTCAAATTCTCAGCAGAATCTATAATTACAGCAGGTAAATTAGTACTATATACACCTGATTGTTTTACATTATTCTTTTCTAGGTATATAGTAGGATGGGCGTTATTATACCAGCTAATTGATGACATGGAAGTAATTTTATCACTTGATGCAATAGAATTATACAATATTGTAGAATAACTGATTCCATATAGAGTATTTGCGTTATACCAAGCATTTCTTATTGTTTGTCCAGCCTTCATATTTGCTACAAATTTTCTAGCTATTAAGTTATCTTGGAAATCATTGTATTCATCTAACTTAGAAGCAGGTGCATTTCCTGCATATCCAAAAATCATATTGACCCTTCTATAATTACCATACATTGTATGACTCCAATAATCAGTCAAAGTACTATCTTTACCAATTTGATTACAAGCTGCCAATACAACATATCTAACATTTGAATTCCAACATGAATTAGACATTGAGCCAGGCATACCACTATTGTATACCGGTGCTGAAGAACCAATATAAGAATGCATAATTGGTGCTGTTGGAGCATCATAGTTTATATATGTAGTTTGATAGTTATATCCATAACAACTAAATTTTCCGCTTGGATATAAACCATGACCAGACCAATATACAAAGGTAGATGTATCATCTGCATCTATGAGTTGTTTCACTGTGGCAGTAGTATCAACAACACTCTTAGACCATCCACTTAAACCATCCATAGCATTCGCAAATTCTGTTACATCACTATCGTCCAAATTTCCCCCATAAAGTGATGTAACATAATACTCTGCAAATGCTGTACTGCATAAAGAAAGGGATAAAGCTGTAGCAATTAAAACAGACAATACCTTTTTATTAAACCTCATAATTATAACCTCCATAAAGTTCGATGTGTTTTTATAATTTATTTAAATCTCTAAAACCATCTCAAATATAATTTTTCTAACTACATATGGAGCCGCAGTTGAAGTTCAATCCATATTTATGTATTTACCGTTATTATATGTTGAATATATGATAACCACAAGATCCTCCATAGGTATTTCCTGCAGCTACTACCATTGTTATTCCTGCATTATTAGTTTTAACTATTATTTCATGATAGTATAACATCATCTTCAATATAAGCAACTTCATCCTCTTGATCCAAGCTGTAACCTTTAGGTATATTTAGCAAAATACCATTAATACAAGGCAAATCTTTTACTTTTTCTCCATTATGCTTTTTTATTAATTCCTTCTTATTTTAAAAAACTAATATAGTTATTAAAAACAACTATTTTTCTTTCGTTCTCTGTTGGCGAAGCAATTGATGTAACTGAAAATAACAATATAACTAGAATTGTAATACTAATCTAAAATTTTGAATAAAATTCACCTCCTTCATATATTAATATTATTCAAATATTCAAATTCATTTAAATTCATAATATTACACTAATTACAATATTAAGCATGCAATATAGTATAAAGAAAAGAACTCTCTCGTTAAACATAATAACTAAATACTGGTAGAATATTTGCAGATGTAGCAATCTTCTTGTTTTATATATTCCTATATCCTTTGACAAATTAAGACATGTATATAATAACCAAGTTAGCAATGTCTGTCAAGTAAATTTAACATATTCTGTGTATAGGAAAATTAAATTAAATCATATTCTACCAGTTAATAATTATAAAAAAAAGACCTAAAATTAATATTTTAGTCTTTTTTTATAACATCTTAATTTATATACAATATATCAACTTAGTTCCATAACACAATATTTCTACTTTACAACCTTATCTAAAACATTTTGAAGTATCACTGCAATTTCCGCCCTTGTGGCCAACTGTTTAGGATTCAATTTTCCATCCGCTCCCTGAACAACTCCTAATTTTGTTAGAAATGATACTGCTTCTTTAGCATAATCACTGATTTGGTTTTTGTCACTATACTTTGCCAGATAATCGTTGCCATCTTTTTCATAGGCTATGCCCTTGATTTCTAAAGCTTTGAGCATAATAACCATCATATCCTGTCTGGTTATATTACCTTCAGGAACAAATAGTTCTCCCATTCCCTTCACAATTTCAAGCTTTTTTGCTACACCTATTGGATTGTAGTAATAGTAGTCTTGTTTTACATCGCTGAAATTTTCTGTAAAATCAGCTTCAAAACCTAAAGCTTTAACTGCCATAATTGTAAAATCAGCTCTTTTTGTATTAATGCCGGGATTGAATTTACCTTCTCCAACACCCATCACCACCTCTTTTTCATACAGTGAATCAATAGCATTTATAGCCCAAGAGTATCTAAAACCCACATCCCAAAAGTACTTTGATTGTTTTGATGAAATGGTAAGTCCGCTGCTTTCATTGTGCAGTCTATCTAAAGCTGTGACCACATAATAAACCTTTTCAATATCATACAAACCTGTATCTACATATTCCTGTACACCATTTGCAGACTTTCTTACCGTAGCAACAAGCTTTTTTGCACTTTGATCTGAATTAATATCAGCACTTTGATCTGAATTAAAGCGGTAAACTGCGTAATATTCGGTATCAGTGTCATTATCTGTCCAAGTAAGTTTCAGTTTATTTGAGACATTCTCCAATTTGCCGTTTGCAGGGTTATCAGGAGCCGAACCACCCTTCCATCCCATAACGGGGACAAGCGCTTTAGTAGTTCTCAAATTCTTCATTGTATTTACAACAGGTTGTTTATTCTTATCGTTTAAATTTAAGACTCTAAACATTATATCTCCCATTATCTCAGGCTTAACCGTATTAAACTTAAGCTGTCTTGTAAACTCCGGAACACCGTCGTTGCTGGTAAAGGCCTTATCGGCGCTGTCATTTACCTTGTATAGTGCCAAACCTATATATAGATGAACATTTTTGCCACGGCATACCTCTGACCACCAAGTTGCAAGTTCACCATAGGCAGCTCTTTGGTATCCGAAGGAAAAATAAATCTGCGGCGCTATATAGTCAATAATTTCGTCCACTACCCACTTTCTTGTATCCGCAAAACAGTTGTTATAATTTGTTGAACTTGCCTCTGTATTTGATCCGTTTGCAAGGCCATCCTTTTTGTTTCCCCATATTCCCGCAGGACTTATGCCAAATTTTACCCAGGATTTTGTTTTCTTTATTTCTTTTGAAAGCTCACTTACCAAAAGGTAATTATTATTTCTCCTAAAATCCCCGATATTTGAAAACTGCCCGTTGTTATATTTATTATAGGTATCCTCATCCTTAAGCTCGCCTATGGTTTTTTCATAGTAGAAATAGTCATCAAAGTGTACTCCATCCACATCATAATTATTGACTACTTCCATGACACGGTCTATTACCCACCCTCTTGCTTCAGGTATTCCCGGATCAACTACAAACCTACTCATGGAATTCTTTATCCATTCAGGATGTTCTTTATATATACTTTTATTTATATTAAGAGATGCTTTTGTCGCATCTTTCATATCCATCGATACCCTGTAGGGATTAAACCAAGCATGGAATTCCATATTCCGTTTGTGAGCCTCGGATATAGCAAAAGCAAGAGGGTCAAATCCAGGGTCTTTTCCGAAAGTTCCCGTCAAATACCTTGACCAAGGTACTATATCAGACTTGTAAAACGCATCTGCCTCGGGACTAACCTGAAAGAATACGGCATTCATATTCATTTCAACCATTTTGTCTAATATTACAATAAGTTCTTCCTTACTCTTTTGTATCCTCTGTGCATCATTAGTTATCTTCCTAGCATCAGCTGAAGGCCAATCAAGATTTATCACCGTACTGATCCAAGTCCCCCTGAGTTCTCTTTTAACCACAGGCGTTTCATTAGGTATGAAATTGGAATATGCATCCCAAGCATTTGCTGCAAATATGTTTACCGGCAATAAATTAATAGACATCACAGCAGCAATAAAAGCTGCCAAAAATATTGGTGCTCTCTTTTTATTTACCATTTTAATCCCCCGTATTTTCTGTTAAGATAATTTATATTTTATCATTTTTGTTGCACAACTGGAACCGACATATTTTTGAAACATAGCTGAAGCATCATTTTTTTTGATAAGTAATAAACACCTAACAATCAAT
>CAYXPB010000198.1:0-9932 GCA_964466645.1 uncultured Acetivibrio sp.
AAATATAGGGGTTTTTGAAAATAAAAACTGGATTTTTATTGAAATTAAAGATAATGGTAAAGGAATATCTAAAGAATATTTGGGTAAGGTTATACAGCCATTCTTTTCAACTAAATCAAATAATGGTTTGAATTTTGGACTTGGATTATCATACTGTTACAATACGATGATTAAACATAAAGGTTTTCTTGAAATAAAAAGTGAAGTCAATGTTGGAACTTCCGTTTATTTGAATTTTCCAAAAGAAAAAGTTTATAGGGCTAAGTTAAGAAAAAGCACACAAAAAGTATATGGAGGAATATAGATTATGAATAAAATTAAGGTTGCTATTATAGATGATGATACTGGCTGGATTAAAGAGATGGTAAAAATACTAAACAGAGAAAAAGATATAATTGTTGTTGGAACTGCTTTTGCAAAGGATGATGCTATAAGATTAGTGAAAAATATTGACGTAGATGTTTTGTTGATGGATGTTAATTTGAGTGGAAATAAATGTGATGGCATTACAGCTACATTAGAAATTAACAAGATCAAAGAAGTAAAGACGATTATGTTAACATCGCTAACAGATGATAATGTTATTATAAATTCTTTTACTGCTGGGGCAAAAAATTACATATCAAAACTTGAATATCATAGGATTTCAGAATGTATACGAAGCCTATTTACTAACAAAACACCCTTGGATGTTTTATTGGAGGACTACTCCAGAATGAAAGAGGAAGAACAATTGAAAGATTTAACTTGCTCAGAGAGGGAAGTATATAATCTCATTGCGGATGGATGTACCAGAAAGGAAATACAAGGCAAGTTGGTAAAGAGTGAAAATACCATCAAAAATCAGCTGAAAAATATATTTAAAAAATTGAAAGTAAATAGCAGTAAAGAAGCTGTTTGCAAAGTTAAGGGAAAAGGAACCAAAGATATTGAACTATAGATTAGATTTCTTGTGCATTATAGAAACTCAATATTTGAATTTTAGTGAGAAAAATTAATGAATTTATAAAAGGGCTATAAAATATAGCCCTTTTATAAAAAAGAGCTAAAAAAAATGACACTACCAATTTGAGTTGTTGTGTAGTATTATCTTGTTACTGGAGGGTGTAGTATGAACTGTTAAAAAAAGCAGAGCCTTCGACTTGTAATTCTACAATACATAAAATCAAAAGACATTGAGGATTTGTTTGAATTGGAGAAAAATAATCAAAGTGTTTCTTATACAAGTGATGAAGAAAAAATCGAATTTAGGCGGTAAGGCTACTAACATAAGAGGATAAGACAATAGTTACAATATTACTATAATTTATATATATAGTTGACAAACATTTTAAGAAAGTGTTAAAATTCACTGGAAATAAATTAGAAATAGAATTGTTTTGTAAAAAAAATTGATGTATAAAAATTTTGTCTTTCTCTGTAGTAAAATTAGTTTTTTTGCTTAGATTAAGAAGGAAACAAAGGAGGTGAAGAGGATGACAGAGATAACATTAAAATCAAACAGTTTTGTAGAAATTAACTCTGAAGAGCAAATGGAAGTCAATGGAGGTATTGGTCCTTTAGCAGTTTTTGCATTAGGGGTTGTTGGTTGTGCAGTAGGAGCATGTGTTGATTACGGAGTTAAAAAAGTATCTGGTAAAAGCATTTCCGAGCATGCTTGGGATGCAATTGAGAAAGTATTTTAATCTATCTAAAAAATATTAATCTGAGAAGGTGAGGTCTACCATGAATACTAAAATTATTCCTAGTAAGGTCTTTATTGAATTGAACGAGAATGAGAAAATGGATGTTAACGGTGGAGGCCCAGTTTTAATTGCAATTGGAGTAGGTGTTGCTGGGTATTTTGCGTATGAGTTTGCAAATGAAGGTGTTAAAAGATCTACTGGTAAAACTATTCCAGAAAATGCATCCTATTATACAGGAAAAGCTTTAAGCGGTATAGGTAGCGGATTAAAGTCGGTTGGTGACTTCTTAACTAAATAGTAAAAATAGTAACCTTGGAAAGGAGACAGTAACATGGGTAATGAAATAGTTTTGAAAAACTCATATTTTGTTGAACTGAATGAAAACGAGTCAATGGACACAAATGGAGGTGCATTTTGGGTTCCAGCACTTATTGGTGTTGGAGTTGCACTTGTTGCTAATGAAGTTGTTGAAAGAACAACTGGAAAAAGCATTGTTACACATATTGGTAATGGGTTGCAAGCAGCGGGTGACTTTTTAGTTAAATAGTTAGATTTTGATATTACACATGTAGAAGCAAAGGGAGTGATATTTTGTTAAATGAAGTTGTACTACATAAGTCTTGTTTTGTTGAATTGAATGAAAATGAGTCGATGGACACAAATGGAGGTGCATTTTGGGTTCCAGCACTTATTGGTGTTGGAGTTGCACTTGTTGCTAATGAAGTTGTTGAAAGAACAACTGGAAAAAGTGTTGTAACACATGTAGGCGATGGAATAAAAGCAATTGGTGGTGGCTTACAAAGTGTAGGGGACAAGCTTTGGAAATAGACAAAGTCTTAACCAAAAATGCTGATTAAGTTATTTACTTATATATTTGATGTAGATTATAATGGGAATAGATTGTTGAATATTCTATTTCCATTTGTCTATTGTAACTGAATTTATATGAAAAGGAATGCTTTATGGAGAAGTTAAAAACAGTGTTGAGTATAATATTGGGAATTATATTGGTAATTTTATTGTTAATAGCTAAAGATTACTTTAAACTGCGAAGTGAAAAGTTGTTAATCATGAAAAATGATTTAACTGAAAGTTATTATGATACAAATAAACTCAAAGCAATGTTGCAAGAAAATCTAGGAGAAAAATATACGGGTGAGATAAAGACGGATTTCGATAATTTTGTTTTGACTAAAGTCCTAAGTAGTCTTTCGGAATTAGAGAATGAAAAATATAAAAGATATGATTCATTTTTATCAATAAAGGATATGAAAGAATACACTGACTCTCGCAGGGATAAGGCAGAGAATATTAATGGAAAACAAATAAACCAAAATACTTACTATTTAGACATAAATCATTTTTTTGATGGAGTGACGTTTAAGAAAGTTTTTTCATTATCTCATCAATTTAGAAATTATAAAAATCTTATTATTGATTTACGAGATAACAGTGGTGGAACTTTTGATGAGTTAAAAGATGTCGCAAGTTTATTTTTGGAAAAGGGCAAAGTCATTTATAAACTAAATTATGGAAAAGAAAGGGATTGTATTGTATCTAATAATGGAGAACCTTTTGTGTTTGATAATATTGTAATGCTGACAAATTATAATACTGCGAGCGTGTCTGAACTTTTTATTCTGACATTAAAAGAAAATCTAAGCAATGTAAAAGTAATTGGCACTAGAACTTACGGTAAATCAATTTCATATTCATTTAGGAATTTTAAAGATGGTTCTGCTATGGTTTTTATAACCTCAATAATGGTAGGAGCTAACAATACTCCTATTGATATCAATGGAATACAGCCAGATGTTATGATTGGTAATACTGAAGATTTTTACAATAGTATAATTGATGAAAACAAGAGAAAGGATGCTATCGAAAGTGATAGTAAACGGCAGTTTGATGAAGCTTTAAATTATTTGAATGCGAAAGAATAGTGAAGGGTTGATATTATGAAACTAATTATTGCAAACAAGATACCAGAAAATACAGAGTTTTGCCCTGTTGAAGAAGGTTGGAAATCACTTAAGGAGCCTAAGAGTGTGGTTGTTACCATGTTAATATCTTTGCCGATTGGTTTGTTGATGTCTTCAATTGTAATAGGCATAGCAAATTTGTATGGTATTAAGTCTGATATCAAGCTTAATATTAGCTTGATATTAGCATTACTCATTGTAATACCTATTCATGAAGCAATTCACGCTTTAGCATTTCCAGAATCTATTAAGTCAGACAAAGTTATTTTTGGAATTTTGCCAAAGGTTGGTGCATTCTATGCTCACTATGAAGGAGAAATGAAAAAGATAAGATTCCTGATAACGTTATTAGCACCGTTAATTATTATTACGGTTATTCCACTTGCATTTTTATGCATAACTGGCATTAATTTGCCTTTTATAATTAAGATTTCATCTGTAAATGCTTTATGTGCTTGTGCAGATGTATTTGGATTTTTTGTGATTCTATTTCAACTTCCCAAAAACTCCTTGTTAAGAAACAAGGGGATTAAAACATATTGGAAGCCACTTTGAAAATAAATTGATTTTGATTATGATTATACCAGAAAATGTGAGGAGATAAATTTGTTTTATAAAAAATACTATTGTATAAAACAGTATGATGTTGCGGATTGCGGAGTAGCATGTCTTGCAACAATAAGTAAGCAATACGGCTTAAAGATACCGATTACAAAAATACGAGAAGTTGCGGGAACAGATAAGCAAGGTACAAATGCTTATGGTCTAATAAAAGCAGCTGAACAATTAGGTTTTACGTCTAAAGCTGTCCGTGGCAATCAGGAGGCTTTTTTTTCTGAGTTTCCACTTCCAGCAATTGCCCATGTGGTAGTTGATGGAAGTTTACTTCATTATGTTGTAATTCATAAAATATCAAAAAAAGAAGTTATTGTTGCCGATCCGGGAAAGGGCATTGTCAAGTATACTCCAGAAGAGTTTTTCAAAATTTGGACAGGTGTGCTTATACTACTCGTACCCTCCGCTCAATTCAAAAAAGGAGACGAAACAAAGGGAATATTCTCACGTTTTTTTGGGTTATTGATTCCTCAAAAGAAGCTGATTGTAAATATATTTATGGCATCCCTTATATACACTATTTTAGGGATATTGGGGTCTTTCTATTTTAAATTCATGATGGATGATATTTTGCCAAACAATTTAATGAAAACATTACATATTGTTTCGGTGGGTATCATTCTCTTAAGCATTTTCAAGCTTCTGTTAAATGCGTTCCGATCACATTTGCTTCTATACCTCAGTCAAAAGCTAGACATATCCTTAATCCTTGGGTATTACAGTCATGTTTTACAGTTACCCATGAACTTCTTTGGAACACGCAAAGTTGGAGAAATAATATCAAGGTTTATGGATGCTTCGAAGGTACGGGAAGCCATATCAGGAGCAACACTCACAATAATGATAGATACCTTAATGGCAATAGCAGGTGGAATAATACTGTATTCTCAAAGTTCGTTTTTATTTGCCATTGCTTTTATTATGGTTATAGCCTATGCAATCATTGTATTTTCCTTTAATAAGCCGATTAGAAATATAAACCGTGTGCAGATGGAAAACAATGCACAGCTTACGTCATATCTTGTTGAGTCATTAAATGGTATTGAAACTGTTAAAACTTTTAATGCCGAACGTAAAGCAAATATTGAAACTGAGAAAAAATTTGTAAAGCTTTTGAAGAGCGTTTTTAAAGGTAGTTGGATAAATAATCTTGAAAGTTCTCTGACGGGATTTGTTGCTTCAGTCGGAGGAATTGTAATCCTTTGGGTGGGAGCATACAGTGTTATAAAGGGTGATATGTCAGTTGGTCAACTATTGGCTTTCAATGCTCTGCTTGCATATTTCCTCGACCCTATAAAAAATTTGATTAATCTCCAGCCTATGATGCAGACTGCTATTGTTGCTTCTGATAGGTTGGGCGAAATATTAGACTTGGAGCTTGAGAAAAGTGAAAGTGAAGATAAAAAAATAGCACCAAAGACACTTAAAGGCTTGATAGAATTTAAAGATTTGGACTTCCGTTACGGTACTAGACAGCTAGTTTTGAAAAATATTAACCTTAAAATAAATAGCGGTGAAAAAATTGCATTTGTTGGTGAAAGCGGTTCGGGTAAAACAACCTTGGTAAAGCTACTATTGAACCTGTATAAATGGGAAAAGGGCGAAATTCTCATAAACGGTTATAATGTCAAGGATATAAACATGAATTACCTGCGTGAACACATTGCATATATTTCACAAGACATCTTCCTCTTCAGCGGTACTATATATGAGAACCTTACTCTTGGTATAGAAAACCCGGATATGGAAACTGTTATTGAGTCGGCAAAGATGGCAAAGGCACATGATTTTATTAACGAAATGCCGTTAAGATATGAAACTATGCTGGAGGAAAACGGCTCCAACCTTTCAGGTGGGCAGAAGCAAAGACTGGCTATAACGAGGGCACTGCTTAAAAAACCTGATATACTAATAATGGATGAAGCTACAAGTAATCTTGACTCAATAACCGAAAAAGCAATAGAACATACAATTAACGAACACACACAAGGCATTACTACTCTTATAATTGCACATAGGCTTTCCACAATAATGAGGTGTGATAAAATTTATGTTATGGACAGGGGTGAGTTTGTGGAAAGTGGAACTCATCATGAACTAATGCAGAAAAAGAGTTTGTACTATGAACTATGGAAGGAACAGTTACCTGAGACTAATGAAAAGGAATTAAAAAAGGAAGCTGGTATTCCATCAATTCCCTTTGTGCCTTTTGTCGGAGAAGCATTTGAATCATTAGTGGCAAAGGAAGGTGAGGGAGAATGAAGACCTACATACAAGATATAAAGGATATGTCTGATAGCAGGGAAATGCTAGAAGCAAAACCTCACTTTTTCATGGCAGTGTTTGTATATATACTTCTTGCAATTATTGGTGTAGCATTGATTTGGGCATATTTTGGTGAAATAGAAGACTATGCTAAGGCAAACGGTGCAGTAAGACCGGGTGACAGGATAAGCACGATAAGAAATTCTGTATCGGGAAGAGTAGACAAGGTTAATATTGAAGAAGGTATGCGTGTCAAAAAGGGTGATATACTTTATACCATCGAGATTAATGGAATTTTGATTGATAAGGATGAGAAAGCAAAGATTGTTTCAAGGCTTGAAAAGGAAAACGAGAACCTTTTGAAGTTCAAGCAAAGTATACAGGAAGAGAAAAATCTCTTTGATTCGGGGAATGCTGATGAGGTTGATTATTTTAACCGCTTTCAGAAGTATCTGACAGATAGGATAATAAATATTCAACAGATGGATAACTCCAAGCTTGACTTTATACAATTAAAAGGTGATGCTGAAGCCTCAAAGAAAATGGCAGAGATCAAACTGGAAAACTCAAAAGAGGTTTTGAAAAATCAAGAGACTTTGCTTGCTTCCGTTGAGGAGAATAAGAACTTGTTACAACAAGGCAACACAGAGTATCAAAGAAAGTATGAAGATTTCGTATTTAACATAACTAGGTTGAACTCACTATATGATCAAAAGAGTGATGCCTATGAAAGGCTTAAAAAGCTTTATGATGCAGGTGGTGCTGCAAGGCAGGAACTGGATGATGCAAAAAATCAAATGGATCTTACAAAGTTGGATGCGGATAAATTCAAAAATGAATTTGTAATGAACCTGCAGACTTCAATCAAGCAATCTGAACAAAGCATTGAAGAACTTTCAGCTTCCATAAAAAAGTGGAAGGCAAGTCTTGATGCTTACAGCAACATGAGCCATAATACAGAACTGGCGCTTGAAAAATTGCGTCTTGATACACTTGTGCAAATTGAGGATGGTCTGTCAGCAAATAGGACTAACCTTGACAAGGCTAAAAGTGAATTAAAAAACCTTGAACTGAATTTGAAAGAAGCCACCGTAACTTCTCCTATTGAAGGTATAGTAAACCTATATACTGAAATCAACAGAGGCGATTTGCTTCAAACCGGAATTGACATTGCAGCAATTGTCCCAGATACAAGCACAGAATACAAGATTCAGATGATGGTATCTAATAAGGATATTGCAAGCATTAAAGAGGGGCAAAAAATCAAATATCATTTTCTTGCGCTTCCCTATCGCGAGTATGGTGAGGTGGAGGGCATAGTGAAAAAGATTGGTACGGATGCCAGGGTAGATAAGGAATCAGGAACAAGCTATTATATGGTTGAGGCTACATTAGAAAAAACAGAACTTGAAAGTTATAAAGGTGTTAAAGATCAAATCAAGGTTGGGATGGTATGTGAGGCACAGGTTGTGACCAAATCAAGGAAAATATTATGGTGGCTTCTTGAAAAAATAAATCTTATTGATTGAAAGGGCAGATGATTGTGATTAATAAACATGCCATGATATGCTTGCTAGTGCATTTCAATATTCTCATAAACCATTTGGGTCAGAAATAAAAGAAGTAGAAAATACAATAAAGGATCCAACAGTCGGTTCAGGTTCTTTATTATTAACTGTTAAAAAGCATTTGAATTGTTTTTAGGACAAAAAAAGACATCTTTATACATCTTTATTTCTTTATTTGTGTATATAGACAATGCTATATAAAATATGGTATTCTTTTTCATGATGAGGTGTAGAAATATGAAGATGTCTGAAGCTATAAAACAAATCCGATTAGAACTTGGATTAACACAAGTTGTATTTGCCAAAAAACTTCATGTAAGTTTTTCTACAGTAAATCGTTGGGAAAATGGAAGAGTAAACCCAAATCGGCTTGCTGCAATGATGATTATTTCTTTAACAAAAAAAATGTCTTCAGATAATGATGCGATAATTTTTTTGAAATCTACAGTTGAGGAGGTGTGATTTTAATGCAAGAAATGCCTTTTGTTGAATTGGCACCAGATGCACATCTTCTTTTATCTTCGTTGCGTTCTGTAGGCTATAGGCCTGAAACTGCGATTGCCGATATTGTTGACAATTGTATTACGGCTTGTGCAGATATGGTGAAAGTAATTTTCCTTTGGAACGGAATAGAATCAAAAATTATTATTTGTGATAATGGTATAGGAATGGATCAGGCAAAATTGATAAAATCCATGAAAATTGGCTCCTCTTCGCCCAAAGAGTATAGATCAAAAAATGATTTGGGACGGTTTGGAATGGGCATGAAAACAGCTGCGTTTTCAATGGGAAAACAGTTGACTGTTGTGTCCAAAATAAGTAATCAATATTCAAATGCTTGCTGGGATTTATCTTTCATTGAAAAGGATGCTTCTGGGCTTTGGAAACTTCTTGTAAGTGAAGAAACGAGGTTTGTTAATTATTTAGATAATTGGGATCATGGTACGGTAATTGTTATTGAAAATTTAGATCATATAATACCTGAGCACGGTTCTGAGACCACAAAAATGAAGAATAGTTTCTATGCTCTGATAGATTCTGTATCAAAACATCTAGGACTGGTTTTTCATAGATTTATTGAAGACGGAAGTCTGCAAATAACTACAAATGATGTTCCGGTTGTGGCGTGGAATCCCTTCTTCTTAAGCAACAGTGCAACACAAGAACTTGGCGAAGAAGTTTACTGTGAAAATGGTAAGGAAGTTATTATTCAGCCATATACCTTGCCGCATAAAACTAAGTTTAAAACAGAAAGAGAGTTTGCGGATGCAGAGGGACCATATGGCTTAACAGCACATCAAGGAGTCTATGTTTATAGAAGTCGAAGGTTGCTCGTATTCGGAACGTGGTTTGGCTATATTAGAAAAGAACCAGCTTTTAATTTGGCCCGTATAAAACTAGATATAGATGCTGAGAGTGATTATGACTGGAAGATTGACATTAAAAAATCCTCTGCTACACCTCCACTTTATATTCGGGATATATTAAACCGTACAATCGATATTTGCACAGAAACATCAGCAAAAGTATACAATTCGCGGGGAACATATTCTAAGAGTGTGATTTCCCCCAGTTTAGGTTATGTATGGGAGCAGCGTAAAAATAAGCATGGTCTTTATTCTTTCCACATTAATAAGAAACATCCGATATTATCAGGAATAGAAAAGAAACTTGATAATCCAGGGCAGGAAGATTTATCAGCTTTTCTTGCATTAGTTGAAAATTATGCACCGTTTTTGCAGTCTGGTGTCGTTGATTACTTGGAGTATAGGAATTTATAAAAATCCAGATTAGAGGTAATTGAGTAAATAAATGTA
>CAYXPB010000199.1:0-9926 GCA_964466645.1 uncultured Acetivibrio sp.
GGTTTGAGAACTTATAACCATGTCAGCTTATATGATGCTATTTCCAATAGCAACCGGATATATCCCCTTGGTTATCAGGGAGGTTGAGAACAAATATGATACAAAAATTCTATTGTTAAATTTTATGTTTGACAGCAGATACTGTGGTGGACCTATAAAGAATTCAAATTCAATTATGGTCCACCTCAGTAATGTGCTGTCAAGTATTAGAGGTCGAAGGAGAGAATAAGGATGTTTGAAATAAATACAAGTGAAGAAGCATTTATGCTATCATACTTTGAAAGGCACAGAGATAAAAAGGTTTATAGATACCTATTTACTTTTGATAAAAATTATATATTTGTAGTGAAAGAGAATAAAAGTATTAACAGTTATTTCGTTATATGCAGGGATAAGGACAGTATAATTCCATTAGTAAAAAGCAAAAAGGCATATACAGACGAGTATAAAGATAAATTAATTAATAGATTTACTGCAACATCTGATTATCAAGTAACACTTCCCGAAAAACCCAATATAATGATTGAATATATTTTCAAAAAATTGATGCCGGAAAGTGGCTTTAAAATAAGGGAGGAACAAATTGCACTTTCTATAAATATGTATGCGGGAATTAAAAACAACTGTATTTCAATATGTGAAGCAGAAGTTGGAACGGGAAAGACTTATGCATATATTGTAGCAGCTGTGGTCTATGCATTGTATGAAAGACAGAGTAGAGAAGGTATGGACATAGAAGAATCCATTCCATGCGTAATCTCTACATCCAGTATTGATTTGCAGAATGCCATTATTAATAATTATGTTCCAACTTTATCGGAACTCTTATACAAAAACAGAGTTATAAAGTGTCCATTAAGTGCAGTGCTAAGAAAAGGTAAAGAGCATTACTTTTGTAAAATGAGGTACGAAAGGTTAGTAAAATACTTGAAAAGCAGTAAAAAGACTGTTGATAGAGATTTGTTGGAAAAACTGAATTCATTCAATCTTGGAAACTCAATTGATTTGGATGAATACAAAGGATTAAAGAATCATATTTTGCAGAAAATTAATGTGCCAAAGAATTGTGAAAAAAGCTGTCCTAGTTTTAAGAAATGTGAGTACATTAAATATATGGAATATGTAAAAGAACCTTTTCATGATTTTCAGGTATGCAACCACAATTATTATCTTGCTGATGCAGTCAAAAGAGCAAAAGGAAGACAAACACTGATTCCAGAACATTCAATTGAAATTATAGATGAAGCTCATAAATTGACAGATGCAGCAATGCAGATCCTTGGGAAAAGCTTTCACAGTGATGATATAACAATAATGACTAATATGATCCGAAGTAATCTGAAAGGTAAAAAAGCATATTTAAACTCAGCAAAACTCAAACTGGAAAGTTTATGTGTATTGAGAACAAGATTTTTTAGGAGCATAATCTCTAAAAATAGAGAAGCTATAGATGATGATGTATCTCAAATAGTAGTTACAATTGACCATTGTGAAAAAGAAATCCTTGTTGAAATGCTTTTACAAATCAGCAGTATTAAAAATTATTGCTCCACTGATATTTCTAAAAGTGGAGAATTAGAAATGATTGTTTTAGAAATAGAGCAACAGATTGAAAATATATTAAAAACTAATGAAGTCTTGTATTGGCTTGAGAATCCTAGAAGTGAAAGTCTTGTAGCAGTTTGTTGCATTCCTATTGATTTGGAGTATCAATTATATCAAGTATTATGGAGAAATGGAATTCCTAAAATTGTGACATCAGGAACATTGTCTGATGATATAGGGTTTAACTATTTTAAACGCAATACCGGAATAGATTTGATAACATCAAGCAAAACAAGTGAAATAAGCTATATATCACCATTTGATTACAGTAAAAATGCTTTGCTATATATAAGTCAAAAGGTGCCATTCCCAAACAAACAATGTGAAGAATACATTAAAGCTGTTGCAGAGGAAATCATTAACCTTGTTGATGCGACTTGCGGGCATACAGTTATTTTATTTACATCATATACTTTGTTATCAAAGGTTTATGAGTTGGCAAGAAGGAGAATTAAATATCCTCTTTTAAAAATGGACAAAAGTCAAAAGAACATTGTAGAAGCTTTTAAAAATAGCGGAAACGGTGTCCTTTTTGCTACAGGCTCTTTTTGGGAAGGAGTGGACTGTCCTGGCGATATTTTATCTTCTCTGATTATTGTGAATTTACCATTTCCTATACCTACACCCATTGTAGAATACAAAAAAGAACAATTTGATACCATGGAAGAATTTATAGATACTATAGTGTTTCCAGAAATGATAATCAAATTGAAGCAGGGAATGGGAAGATTGATTCGATGTGAAACAGATACCGGGATTATAGCAGTTCTGGATTTTAGGATTAGTAAAAACGGCAAGTACAGGAAGCGGGTATTAAAAGCTTTGAACCATTTTGAAGTGACAGATTCAATTGATGATATAAGGGATTTCATTAGAAAAGTGAAGGAAGAGGATTATTTCAAAGATGATGGCACTAATTGGGGTGACCAATGAACTTTGCCCTAGATTGATAATCTGTAGCTAGAGTTAATCAACTAGAATTAAAACTTTTCATATGATGTTTTGTAAGGTGATTTAAAAGGGGTTATATTATGATAATATCAAATAATAAAATTGAGTTAACTGAAGAAGAGAAGGATAATTTCAAACGTCAGTTAAAAAAGGGCATTTTATATCAGTTACATAAAGAAAAACTTCTCACAAATGAGCAACTAAAGCAAGTAATAAATTCACTAGAAGACTAAATTTACTTGCACATCATACTTTTTTATAATATAGTGTAGTTGATTGTATAATTTTAATTAAAGGTGGATGTACATATGAAGACAAGGGTAGTTGCGTATTGTCGAGTTTCTACAGATAAAGAAGACCAGCAGAACTCATTTGAAAGTCAAAAAAGGTATTTTGAAGAATATATAAAAGCAAATGAAAACTGGGACTTCATTGACATTTATGCTGATGAAGGCATAAGCGGAACATCTGTTGAAAAACGAGAAGACTTTAAAAGGATGATTGAGGATGCTAAGGATAGAAAATTTGATTTAGTTCTGACTAAAGAAATTGCTAGATTTGCAAGAAATACTAAGGATAGTCTTGAATATACCCGTAAATTAAAGAAAATGGGTATTGGTGTTTTCTTTACAATTGATAATATAAATACACTTGATACTGATGGGGAATTAAGACTCACAATAATGTCTGCTTTAGCACAAGATGAGAGTAGAAGGACATCTGAGCGCGTAAAGTGGGGACAGAAGAGGAGAATGGAGCAGGGTGTAGTATTTGGAAGAGAAGTATTTGGATATTATTTAGAGAAGGGTGTGTTGACTGTTAACCCTGAGGAAGCAGAAATTGTTAAGTTGATTTTTCATAAGTATTTTACTGAGGGTAAAGGAACACATACAATTGCTAAAGAACTATATGAGCAAGGAATAGCTACAAAAAGAAAAAATAGCAGGTGGTCAAATACTATGATCCTAAAAATGTTGAGGAATGAAAAGTATGTTGGCGACTTAGCTCAAAAAAAGACCTATACTCCGGATTTCTTAGACCATAAGAAGAAATATAATAAAGGTGAAGAAGAAATTGTTTATATTAAAGATCATCATGAAGCAATTATTGACAGAGACACTTGGAATGCTGCACAAGAAGAACTGAATAAAAGAACTACTTCAATTGAACAAAAAAGTAAATATAGCAATAGATATTGGTGTTCGGGTAAGATAATATGCGGTGAATGCAAAAGCAGATTTGTAAGCAGAACAAAAAAACTTAAAAACGGACAGAAATATAAAGGATGGAGATGCATTGAGGCTGCAAATCATGGTAGCTTAAAAAATGATACCCAAGGTATACAAATAGGGTGTAATAATGGGAGTATAAATCACATTGTTTTGGGTATGATTGTTAATTTTGTTCTGCAATCAATAAATACAAATAAAGAACAGATAATTGCAGAATTATTACAGGAGATTAAAAAGTTAAACAAGCCTCAAAAAATTAGAAGTACAGAATCTTTGAAAAATAAATTGACTGTGCTTAATAGTAAAAAACAAAAAGTTATTGATTCAATGATAGATGGAATTATTTCAAAAGATGATGTGCTATTAATGAATAAAAAATATGATGCTGAAATTGATGCAATTAAGGCAGAGATTAAAAATATTGAGCAGGTCAATTTAATAAATGGCAAACAGGCAGACAACTTGCAAATATATGTTGATCGAATAAAATCAATAATGAATGAAATGGATAGAACTGATATTGAAGAAGTATATAAAAAGATGGTTAATAAAATATATATATTTAAGGAAAACATACTAGAAATATATTTAACATGTATACCTACTCCTGTGAAACTAAGGTTTAGTAGTTCCGGGAAAAATGGGAACTACAAGATTGATTGTGAGTTTATTGAGTGAATGGGTTCTTTCAGTAATTGTAAAAAAGACAGGAATACAGATTTATGATTTTAATTTTTGTGATTTTTAGAATGTAGATCTATACTTGCTGAAATGGAAGCACCTGCAATTTTAAGGATTGGAGCAGCTGCTGATTACTTATAAGCTATACGATACAATGAAGGAGAGGTAAGTTCTGTGGGTATTAAAAACTTACTTCAGAAAAGTAATAGGCTTGAGAGATAGCTGGGAGGTTATATGGAACGGATCGAAATTATAAAATCAAAATTAGAAAAATTAAGGGAGCATGATAAAAAGATAAAAGTTTTTGGTGCAAGTTCACATAAATATATTTCTTCAAAGGTTCCAGAAACGGATATTGAGAGGTTTGAAGTTGAGTTTTCAATATCACTTCCTTTTGAATTTAAAAGTTTTCTTATGGAAATTGGATACGGAGCAGGTCCTAATTACGGAATCTATTCTATAAAGCAGATTGAATCTGAATTATCATATCGTAAAGATGATTTTTCAAAATCCATGGTTTTAAATAAACCGTTCAGGTATAACAATAAGGACACGCAGGATTATATTGAATTAAAGAAAAATGGTGTAACCGGGTACTATTATAAGACACTTACAGGTATGGAAGGTTGGCTTCCAATCTGCACCCACGGATGTACATATTACTCTATACTTGTTATCAGTGGAGAACAGTCAGGAAAGATTTGGGACATGAACGAAGACGGATATCAGATTCTTCCGGCTGGTGTAACAGAAGAGCTTACTTTCTTCGACTGGTATGAGAAATGGCTTGATGATCAATTGTCTAAAGATATTGAGGCAGATAGAAATGACGAGTTAATTAATGAAAATCCCCAAAGAGTAAAATCTATCGTTGGTCCAAAATTGGATAAGGTGCCGTTTGAGCAAATGTTAAAATGCACAAATCTTGAATCATTAAGTTTAACATATAATGAATTAGTAGCATTACCGCGAGCAACAAATAAACCTATGCCTGTATTCTTTAATAGACGCAATCCGCCAAGAGGGATAGAAGAATTCAAAAATCTTAAGATGCTATTTCTTAGCAATAATAAGATTGATAAATTCCCTGAAGATATTGTATCATTAGAGCAATTATCATATCTTGATTTATCACATAATCAAATAGAGTATATTCAAGATGATACTCTATTGCCTAGGAATTTAAAAGTTTTGGATATAAGTTATAACAAGTTAAATACGTTCTCATCATCATTAGGAGCGATGGCTTTGTTGGAGCAATTGAAGTGCCAGAATAACTGTATTTCAAGTATATCAAGTGGAATTAAGAAGCTTGAAAGCTTGAAATATTTAAATTTTTCAAGTAATAAACTTAGTATTATTCCAGAAGAAATTGGAGAGTTAAAAAATCTGCAAACTTTTGATTTATCAGAAAACCAGGTACAAAAACTACCAAATGGCATAAGTAACCTGCATAATCTGCATTACCTTTGCCTTTCAAACAATCCAATTGAGAAGATTTCCCCTGTGGAAGGTCTTAGAGGACTTTTAAAAATAGATTTGAACAACTGTAGTTTTAAAACCTTCCCGGAAGAGATATTAAAGTCTCAAAATCTAAAAATGCTGGAGATTAGAAATAATAGCTTTACCTGTCTTCCAAAGAATATAAGTGATATGGCAGGGATTATTTCACTTGATTTAGGCAGGATTATTTTTAACGATTTAGAAGAAACAATAGAATTACTTTTTGGAATGCCAAATCTTAGAGATCTTACTATATCATATTCGGTATTACATGAGTTACCTTCTAATATTATAAAGCTGAGATTCCTTGATACGTTGGTTTTGTACACATATCTGGATATTGATGAGTATCGAAGAAGGATGACTGGTTATGACAGAATTAAGCAAGAAGAACAGATAAAAGCAATACTGCCGAACACATATGTAAATTTGGATTAATACAGTTGATTAAGAATCTAATATAGGAGTCAGAATAATAGCAATGGATGCTTGGTAAGCTGGATAGGGTAAAATGGAGAAGCGACGAAGAATATATCGAAATAGAATTCTCATAAATAATAAATTGCAAACTTTTTGTCTCCAAAATTGTTATTTATAGTTGTAAAATATTAATCATTGGAGACTTCAACATTCATAAAATAGTACTGCTAAGATATAACAATCAGATTAAGTAATAAGAATACGAAAGTAACATAAAATTCGCTGATAAGTGTATTGAGTTGTCCTATTAAGGAAAGCGGGTGTGAACGATGAAAATATTTACAAGATATTATTATGATTGCTTACAATTGACCAGTTTTTTAGAATTTGACTTGAAAGAAAATTCAGATAAAAATTTAGTTTACGAAGACTTCTACCACATAAAACTGCAGGAACAAAAAGCATTTCAAGAAAAGTGCAGGAGTGACTTTGAAAATACTGATTGGGAAACGGTGCATGAAGAACTTGCGGAGAAGTTGGATGCTCATAGAATCGATATTCCGGATTATAACCCGAATACTTTTAAGAGATGGTACGATGATCCTCCGGAAAATATCCTGGATTTAAACTATAAAACTACATATGACCAGTTAACAACATTATTGCCTGATGAAATAAGGGATGAAGTATCTGATATGCGAATTTTAGCTCTTGGCTTCGCAGATAGACAATTGATAAAGGTTCTGAAGAAATGGGCAAAGTCAATCGAAGATTACTGGCAAGAAAGTGGGAATAAGTATTATCTGCATTTAAAGGAATTACAAGAAGAGCTTCCTCTTGAAACAATAGCTTTTACTCAATTTTCAATGCATGACCAGAATATTTTAGAATTTATCAATGAAGATTCCAACATTAAAATAAAATATTCTGAAAACATATGGGGAAATGCTTTTATACAATTAAAAGAAGTTGAATCTTTTGAGTCAAAAGGAAACATATTATCATACTGGCTTTATGATGAGATATATTTAACGCAAGGCGGAAAATTGGAACTGCATGTCTTGACAACGGAAGGTGAATTTCAGGTAAAATGCTCTGATATTATAATTACTTTTACTGACCAGGGTTATTTAAGTACATTGTTTCAGCAATACACTGCTCCAAGAGATTTTTATATAAAATTAAAAGCAATTATAAATTCAAAGGCACTTCATATCTCGTGTGGTAAACTTACTGGATGGGAAAAGGGGTTTTTGGATGTAGAGTCAATGATTGAATCATTATATGGTACATATATAACTTCAAAACGTTCACCTAGACTTAATAAGGGATTTGACCAGTATTTTGCTTTTAACAAAACTGATATGGCCTTAGAATTTCTAAATAAACTAGGAGAGAAACGGTTTAGCAGAATAATAGAAGAAGCTTATGCGAATAAAGGAAATAAAAAAGAGCTTTCAAAACTGTCGAAAAGATTAAAGTATGCTGCTGAGAATTATATGGATGAACTTAACATTCTTGTATATAATTATTTAAAACAAGGCAAAGGTTCAGCCTATAAATAAATGGAACATAAACATTAAAAAAGCGGGTTTTTTAAAACTATTCAACTATTTAAAGTATGCCATTTTGATAACAATGCACCTATATCATTAAGTATTGCTTTAGCTTCGTTTGTAGGCATACTGAATCTCTGACTTAAATACCTTAAAGACGCAGCTAATTCTCCATCTGGACCACTGAATTTATGGCATGTTTATCTTATTGGTTTGAATCAAAGAAATACAAGCAATAGAAGCTGAATAAGTAAAAGAAAATGCTTATGATAACTATCTGCTATTTGATTATTAAAATTTTTAAATTTAAGAAAGAAGGATACAAATGAATGCAAAGATTATAGCAGTTGCAAACCAAAAAGGTGGTGTAGCCAAGACCACTAGTGTAAGAAATATGGCATTTTCCCTTGGAGAGCAAGGAAGGAAGGTGCTGGCTTTAGATTTTGACCCACAATCCAATCTCACATCATCATTCGTAGATGAGCAAACTAAAATAACAAACACAATCGCCGAGATAATGTACAAGGCTATGGATGAGGAACAACTTCCAGATCCAGAAGAATATATTTATACCCATGGAAATCTGGACTTTATTCCAAGCAGTATTCATTTGTCGGTAGTTGAAGCTAACTTACGAATGGAAATGGGAAGTGAGAAACTACTTGCCAATATCCTTGAACCACTCAGAAAGGATTATGATTATATTCTCATTGATACAAATCCATCTTTAGGACCACTTACTATCAATGCTTTGTCAGCTGCTGACAGTGTAATCATTCCAATCAATCCGGAGTATTATGCAACAATGGGACTCACAGACTTAACAAAGACCATCTTGAAGATAAGAAAAAGAATTAATCCTAAAATCCAGTTTGAGGGAATCCTTCTAACTATGTGTGATATGCAGACCAATCTTCATAGGGAAGTATGTGAAGAGGTAACAGAAGCATATAAAAATGGAATGAAGATTTTTAAAGTACATATACCACGTTCCATAAGAGTTGGAGAAGCAAATAGATATGGAATGAGCATAATTGATTTTGACAGGAAATCAAAAGCTGGAATTGCCTATGATGAAGTGGCAAAGGAGTTGATAATGAATGGTAACTAGACCAACTGCAAAAAAAGTTAAATCCCTTGATGAATTATTAATGGCAGAAGAACCAACATTACCAATTCAAGCGAATGATAAAGTATTTCTGTCCATATCATTCGATAAAATTCGACCTTACCAAAATCATCCGTTTAGATTATATAGCGATGAACGGCTTGATGACTTGGTTGAAAGCATAAAGGCAAATGGTATATTGGTTCCCATGATAGTGAGGAAAATTGAATGTGGTGAAGACGGTTTTGAGTATGAAATGCTTGCCGGGCACAACCGAATGAATGGGGCAAAGCTTGCAGGACTTACTGAGGGACCATGTATTGTAAAGGAATATTTAACAGATGAAGAAGCCCTTATGTATGTTGTAGAAACTAATGTGATTCAGAGGTCATTCACAGATATGCTTCCATCAGAAAAAGCAACGGTACTTTCTCTAAGTCACTCAAAGATGTTTTCACAGGGTAAAAGAAATGACATAATTAATGAACTTAAAAGACTTGAAAACCCTGAATATATAAGGGAAAATGAAACTTCTGCCCCAGTGGGGCAGAAGTTAACGACAAGGGAAAAAGTAGGCAGCGAGTATGGCCTTTCAAAGAATACAGTTGCTAGGCTATTGAGAATTGACAAGATAGCTAATGCACTTAAAGATAGAATTGATAACAATCAAATTTCTATCAGATGTGCCGTTGATATATCATATTTAAAAGAAAATGAGCAGAAAGAAATTGAACAGGTACTTTCTCAAAATGAGTTTAAAGTAGATATGAAGAAGACACAAATGCTAAGAAGCTATTCAAATGATAGCAAATTGAATGAAAAAGCCATATATCAGATTTTATCCGGTGAGATAAATAAAAAGCCAAAATC
>CAYXPB010000200.1:0-9790 GCA_964466645.1 uncultured Acetivibrio sp.
AATACCTTATCAATGCAAGAATCGATAATTTTACTCTAAATAATTACGCCTATAAAGGCTTAACGGTAAATGGTTTGTCTTCAATTGACAACATCACTGTAAATGTAGAAGGTACTCTCTATGATGACCAAAACGCAATCATCCGCTAAGTAAAAGGCAGGCTTGATGTTTCTCATCGTCAAACCTGCCATATTTATGGTATTTTTCTTCAATTCTTAATATAACCCTAAGCCCATACTATCACCAAAACCAGTATTTTTTCTTTGTAAAAATATATACAACAATTATAGCAACAAGGCTAAATCCGCCTATAATAATCACCCACAAATTAATCTTAAAAAAAGTCTGTTCTCTTTCTGTTATTAAATACTTACCACCAATATCAACTTTTATTGTTCCCGATTCTATAGCGTTGTTAATAATCTCATACTTCCCTTTTGCTTCGTTATATAGATACAAATATTTTGCACTCTGTAGCTTTTGATCTTCAAAGGAAATACTTATTTCACCGGGAAGATTTCTTTTATCATTAATTACAACTTCTATCCCATCTTTTGTATCTCCGTTTAAATTTAAAATCATTTCCACTCATTGGTACGTTTTCCTATAATACCAGTTAATTTATTAGACAATTCACCTTCAATCCTGTTAGTCATATTTCCATAGTAGAACTGATTATTTACAACAAAAATACAGCCTAAATAAACTATTGGATCATCAAACACCTCTAGTATTTCTCCCTCTAATGAATCAGTATATTCTGAAGGTGAATCAACAAATATATAATATAACTTATCATAATTATCAAAATCTCTTGGATTATATTTTATACTTCCAAATTTATTTTCAAGCTCAAGTATCGTATCTATATCTATCTGAATTCGAATATCCTTTTCATCATCGTCATTACAAAGAACAAACTTAGAATATTTTCCAAGATTCTCTTTTACTATTGATGGTTCTTCCAAATATTCTGCTTTAGTAAATCTTGTACAATCGTCTCCTTGAGTCTTTAAATGAGTGTAATTTATATCAGTTTTATCTGCAATAAGTTCATCATTAAAAAGCAATAATGAAAAGGTCTGTGAATTCTTTGTTGCAACCTCTCCAAGAACTTCTGAATTTCTATCATCTGGAAAATTATAACTCGAAGGGAAATACACTTCTCCATTAAATTCTATCGGTCCATGTCTCAGTCTATCGTCAGTAAGTCTTGTAGCGACTACATTATCATGAAGACTTCTCACTCCCATATAACTCAATACCATAACAATAGTTACAATACTTAAAAAACACATAATTATGACTATTAAAGGACGATTTATTCGTCTGTTTTCTTTTATATCACTCATTTACAATACTCCTCTGGAAAAATACATTAATCCCACATATCCTAGAATACTGGTATTATTCCATACATCATTAAAATTCAAATTAACTTTACTTCCCCAAGAAGATACATCGATAAAAACCTGACCCGTTGGTCTATAATCATACAACGCAGTAATTGTAACCCAATGTATTTGAAAATCCTGATTTGATACAACACCATTATCCGGACTTGCCCACGGAATTCTCCTTAATTTTGGATTCCACCAATTCACTAGCGCAACAGGGCAACCTTTATTTAACCCATCTTTTATATATTCAACAACATTATCTAAATTTAGCCCTCTCTTAGCCGAATGCGCTCTCAACATTACTCCTTTGCTTTGTGCATATTTAATTACACCGTCTCTGTACCATGACAGAAAAGGAATCCCTCCTGCCGGCTGATCAAAAATCGGAAATTTTAATGGTTTCACATACTCATATACTTGATTCATGTGATTAACATAATCGCCTTTTGTAATGTTATTAACACTATTCCCACTATATAATGCCCTCAAACTGGGATTCTTTGTTGCCAAATATGCTAGAGTATTTGCAGCTGCAACTGTACCACATCCACCCTCTCTACCTACATTTGTGCCAAACCAACTTTGGTTACCTCCATAATATGTAATTCCTTCTACCCCAGCAATTGATAAAAAATCTTTTAATTCCATAATTGGACATCCAACTCCTCTTAATGGAGATTTTATTAGCATTACACCTCCACTATTGTCAGTATAACCTGTCAAAAGAATAGCTAGAAACACTATTGAGCTTCTTCAAAAAACATATCGGGAGTATAAAGGCCAACTTCTTTAACCTTTTCTATTAGAACCACTCCTCTTCTAACCAATGCATTAATATGTTTTTCATCAAACCAAGTATATATAGTACTTCAGCCTCCTTTTCATAGACAAACACACCTCCTGAAGCAGGCAATATAGCAATAGTTGCACTTATCGTAAAGACTGATAACGCCGCCAAAATCTTCTTAAACACTTCATACTATCCATCCTAACTCTTCTATTTCTTCTTTTCTTTTATCAGCAATATTAGCATTTAAATAACTATTTAACTATTATATATACAAGTTAATCTTGAGTCAATTTAAGAATTTAGGCATTTAATAATAAAAATTGGTGGTTTCACAGAAACCACCAATACAAAACACTTTATCTTCTAATCAACTGATTTTCCGCAGTTCGGACAAAACTTTTGGGGCACTTCCGTACCACAATCCGAACAATGCTTCTTCGTAGGAGCTTCTAAGTTTGCCCCACAGCTAGAACAAAACTTCCCCGATGCTTCCTTTTTACATACAGGACAAAGCTTCTTTTCGGGAACCGGTGTTCCACAACTGGAACAAAACTTTCCGTTAACAGGTTTGCCGCAATTAGCACACATTACACCAGGTGCTTGTGGCGTAGGACTTGCATTAACTGTTGATTGCTGCTCAGCCTGCTTGCCTACATTCTGAGGTACATTCCCAAAAACTCCTCCCGATGCCATATTCATCATTCCGAGGCCCATAAACCCGTTTGCTGCACCATTAGCATTTCCAGCTGCATTCTCCATTGCTTTTGCATAGGAAGAAGTCATTATACCCTGCTGTGTAAGTGAATCAGAACCAATTTCATATTGATCGATCTTAGCTTTGGATGCTTCATCAAACTGAGCACTCTCAATAACAAAGGACACAATTTGAATACCACGTCTACGTATTGGTGCGTCTAGAACTTCCTCATCCATAATGCCGCGGATTACCTGATCCTGCGAAGACAGCTGGGTTGCATATACTTTATAGTCATCTGAACCCAGGCGATTTACAACCGACTTAAATGCAGCATTTATTTCACTTCTCATCTGATCAACTAAATCTTCCTTCTCATACATTTTTGCCGTACCGCAAACTTCCTGCATAAATACTGCCGGGTCTACAATCTTAAATGTATATTTACCGTAACATTTTATATTCACATTCATCGGCATCAACCCACCAGGAATTCTCGGATTCGAAAGGGGATGTTCCCAATCCCTGTAAGGAATAGGTGTCGCTGTCCCAAATCCATTATCCATAATTTCTTTTATATTAAAATAGTAAACCTCTTGGGTATTCGGGGTTGCACCAGCAAATGTAAAACGTTCCCACAAAGTCTTAATGGCATCACCAAAATCTCCGGCTAAAAAACATGGAGTAGTAGATTGATCGAATATGTATATCCCCTGCTCTGCAGTAGCATCCACAACACGTCCACTATCTACAATAACTGCCATCTGGGAAGGTTGCACAACAATTGCACTTTCTCTGGGAATACGACCGGTTTGAGATGATTTCTTCATCATCAGAATATTATCTCCCATATCCTGGCACTCAATAACCACCTTAAACTTATCGGATAGTATACTTCCTAAACTTCCTGTCCCTGCTTTTAATAGCTCATTAAATTGTTCTTTTGTTCCGGCAATTGCCTGTTTTAATAACCCCATATTATATACCTCCTAGGAAATTAATATTATTTTTTATTTGTCATCGCTTGTGTACTGCTATTTAATATCGCTTACATCGTAAATAATCCAATCATATTTAGCGAGGTCAAAAGCATTTCCGCAGGACTTACATTTTCCATCAACCGTCAAGTTAATATTTCGCCCACAAGCTTCACAAGTAATCACTTCAGGACTTAACTTAACATCTGTCATTGTATCCTTATGTCTATATAACGTAATATCATATTTGCCTTTTCTTTTCTTGATCTTCTTCTTTTCATTAATCGTAATCTTATTTACATCCAAGCTTACATATGCAAGCTGCTTATCATCTTTAATTTCAAATTCATTAACTACCAATTTGTTTATTTCAAAATCCAACATATAAAACTCGTCATACTTATTCTGCTCCTTCAGTTTTGCATAAAGCGACGGCTCCATAAACGGCTTTACCTTTGAAATATCCAAATCCCTTGCTCTTTCATATGCACGAACCAAATAACCTACTCTCTTCTCAAAACTCTTTTTTGAAAACTCTTTATCATACTCAGCTATCTTTTTTATACCAACCATTAGCTTCGCAATCCATGCACAATAGAAAAGTACAATTCCAAGTACTGCTAGGTCAATAAAAACAGATAACGCCTTCATTTTCCACGAAGTAAAATTCGAAATAATCGCCACGCCAAACATAACAATTATAGGCAGCAAAACCAATACTTCCGGTCTTATTGTTATAACAATAGCTATTTGCCACAATCCAGTTTGCTGATTCAGTTGTATACTTCGTGCCACAGTTCGGGCATACATAGAAATCCCCTTCAATATTCATAGGCGAACCACAGTTAGAACAAAAATTTGCATTTTGACGTTCAACATGGTCACTTCGAAGCATCTCCAAAACATAATACCCATCTTCTACTACTTTTTCATATAAAACTTTGTCTGTTACGTTGTCTATGTATTTTTCAATATACCTACCGCTTACCAATGCTGTAGTCATATTATTTTTTCCGTCGCTTATAACAATATTAGCTGAAGCACTATTAGCTTGTGGAGTATTAGCTTCAACAATTTCAACTTCCTTACGAATACCTATCCTTTTTAAAACTGCCACCGTCTGGTCAATATAGTAATACATAAATTCAGTAACCGTACCTGCTATTGTTTTCAAGTTGAATGTTTTCATGACACCGGTAATGTTTTTTACATAACGGTCTCTTGTTTCTTTGTCAAGGACATTACCATATCCACCGGAAGGACCTCCCTTAAACTTAACATTCGTTAAGGTTACATAAAAAAAAGCCCCCAATGAAATAATAAGTACTCCTAATGCCAAATAAATCATCATTTTGTTATTGCCCCCTATTACAATATTTTTTTAAACGGCTGAATAAAAAAGATTTTTCAGTAACCTAAATTTAAGTATTGTTAAATTCACTAAAGAATAGTTTGACCCGTTTATAGAGTTTGCAATCTTTCTTAACCTCTTTCTTAATTTGACGCAAGTATTCAAAATATGTATCCGTAAAATCAGTATCTACTTCGTATTCACCATACACAATTTTATTATAGGTTAAGATTAATTCGCTAAATTCAAACTCACTGACAATGCCTGTAACATCAATTCTTTTAGCATATTCTTGAGGTGTTTCATAATGTTTTTTCGGAAGTTTCCTTGCATCTAGGTATTCCAAAATGATTTTGTGTATTGTTGTTACTTTATAGGCACTGGTTCCTTTTCGGAAAGCATTTTTACTTTTCCTGATTCTGATAGTCATATATATTAGAAGGGTTAAAACCATAGGTAATCCAATGAAAAGGACAATTTTAATTATTATAGCTATGGCTTCCTGACTTATTTTGTTTTGTTCTTCAATAGGCTCTTTTTTATCTTCCTGTAAGCTTTCATTCACATTTGAGTTCATTACATCAATGCCGGTACTTTCAAACATAATCCATCCATAATCTTTAAAGTAAACTTCAATCCATGCATGGGCATCTGAGTCAAATACAGGTTTGTAGCCTGAAGATAACGATTTGTAATAGGCAGGACCTGAGGAAAAATTTATAGACGTATCTACTTTAAAGCCAGTCACATAGCGTGACGGAATATTTATGCTTCTAAGGAGTAAAACCGCTGCGGAGGAATAATGCTGACAAAAGCCCTCTTTGCTTTCAAATAAGAAGTATTCGATTTTGTCTGAGTCGTCTTTAGGCACTTTAGGAATAGGATTATAAGTATAATTTTCTTCTAAGTATTTAATAATTGCTTCTATTTTGTCGTAATCATTATTTAATCCTTCCGTAATGGTTAATGCTAATTGCTGTAACCTTTCATTATTGTAGCCTTGGTATTGAGGAAGGGTGTTTTGTAGTTTGACTCTTCTTAAAATTTCTTTGAAGCTTGACATATTCTTTATATTTAAGGAGTCAAAGGAAAAAATAATATCTTTTTTATTAATATCTGATATATAATTTTCTATGCGATAAGTCCCTCTATTTTCATCATGAGCAATAATTATATCTGAATTCTGTACATTAAAATTATCTATATATGGACCTGCGAACAAAACAGGTGATTGAATGCCGGTATAATTGACAACTACGTTTTCTACTTCTCCGAGTTCTTTAAGAGTATTAAAGATTCTATTCTGAGTTTTCTGTAAGGTTTCGCTCTGCAGCCATCTATTGTTTGTATATGTATCATATACTATTGATTTTAAATATTCTGTTTCTTTTGTTTTTACCTTAAATAACTCAATACCTTCAAAGGTAAATTTGTCTTCAATATTTCCACTTTTAGCAACTTCATAGACAAATTTTTCATAGGGGTCTGCACTTTTTATGGTGCTATTTGGATTAGTCGTTTTTACTTTTGCTTCAAAGGGGTATGGGAACGAATGAAAAAGCATTTGTGATATGCCGATAATAAATAGGGTATATATAATTGCTATATTAATAAAAGGCAAAGCGCCTCTTTTTTCTTCCTGTTTATTCTTGCTGTAATATATATAAAAATAATAAACTATGCTGCAAAATACAAAAAATATAAAGGCAAAGCGGTCACGCATGGAACTTAATCTGTTTACAACAAAACCAGAAGACAAAGTAATAAGGGAAATGATTATATAAGCGTAGCCACTAAATTTTGCGGTCTTATATTTTAACAAAACTATGTATATTATGAGGGAAAACAAAAAAATAACGGCTATCTGTCTTGGAATATCTATAGAGGAAACTTCATCGGTTATGGATTCAAAATAGGGCAGTATGAAGGTACCTATATTATCAACAATTAAATCCGTATTTCCTAACAGGTACATAATAAAGAATACGCCACCGGATAAAAAGGCTAAAGCTGATAATGAAATTAAACCTCTTTTATTATTACCAAATATAGTTATGGTCACTAAGAAACCTAAAAAAGATATAAATAAAGTATTTATAAAGGAAACATCATATCCGAATATGCTTGATAGTAAAAAAATCCATCCTAAGCCATACATCAATACTGCCAGCATTTAGGCCACTTCCAATCTGCACAGTTCGTTCTCGTAACTGATTTTATAAATTTTTATATTGTTTGAAAATAACTGTAATAATGGTTGCTTGTCTTGAACAGTTAAGCTGTTTCCTACTTCACATTTTGTTTCGCTAATTATATATACACTTACGTCAGCTAATCTAGGACGGTTTAGAATAATATACTCACTTAATTCTTTAGTAACATAAGGGGTAAAAATCATTGTATTTGCATATTGTTTAGAACTATTGAGTTCTTTTTTTAGTAGGCTGATAAATTCTTTGCCTGAAAACATCATATTGGCTAAGGCATTGTAGAACTGGCCAAAATCATTATTGTTGCTACCGGAGATATATTGGTCATCATGTTTGTAATAGGCAAGGGATGTGGGAGTATTATTTTGCAGTAAATATTTTATAGTAGCAACAACGCTCTCAATAATATAATCTTGTATTACTACATTTTGTTCAAAGTTAAAGGGTAAACTGTCGGAATTAATAATTATTTTGGTGTGACAATTAACACTGCCTTCATATTCCTTAGTTAAAAGCTTTGCTTGTTTTGCACTTAATTTCCAGTGAATTGTCTTTAATGAATCTCCGGCTTGGTAATCCCTTACATTGGAAAAGATACTGGGATCTTTATTCGTTTTACTGACAATACTTTCTGTTGTTTCAATCAAAGGAGTGTTTTTATTGTCTTCTTCTAGTTCTCGAATTTTCGGATAAACTAAAATTTTGGGATTTTCTATAGATTTAAAGTCTAGTTTGAATAAATTAAAAAAGTCACGAATACTTATTGCTTGGATACCTATGTAATAGCTTCCTCTATATCGGCAGTCAACTCTTTTAACTGCTTTTTTCACTTCATCGGGATATAATATGAACTCATCTTCTTCACCTAGTATCGTATCTTTAAATAGCACCTTGCTGTCTGTAAATGTAATAGTCATAGGGCAAAATAATAGTTTTGTATGATTGCTTATTGTATAAGTATAAGTTATGACATCTCCCTTTACCACAATACGTTGATCTACATTTTCCAATAATCTAAACGAGGTTAACGTGAAAAATGTCAATGAAAGAGATACAAGGGGTAATAACAGTGCGCTAAAGAAAATCATTGTAGATAAATAACCGTCCTTATAAATTCCTAGAATAATTGTAAAACCTAAGAAACATAAATATATGATCCTGTTTTTAAGCAATTTAAACACATCCCTTACTCTAGCGTTTTATTCGGGTACTGTTATCCTTTTTAAAAGCTCATTTAAAATATCTTCTACTGAGAGGTTTTCGTACTTTGCTTCCGGCCTTGGAGTAATTCTATGTCCTGTTACAGGTAATAGTACTTTTTTAACATCATCCGGGGTCACAAAGTCTCTATCCTGATAATAAGCCCATGCTTTGGCTGCTCTTGCAATAGCTAAAGTTCCACGGGGGCTGATTCCTAGTTCAATTTGGTTGTTCTTTCTTGACTCCTGAGCAATTTTAATAATATATTGAGAAACCTTTTGATTTGTTTGGACTTTTAATATTTCCTCTTGAACTTTAAGAATTTCTTCTAATGTAACCACAGTCTCTATATGTTCGAGGGGAGTGTCCTGTCCATAAATACTTAGTATTCCAAGTTCCTCTTCCTCATTTGGATAGCCTACGGAAATTTTCATAACAAACCGGTCTAACTGGGCTTCGGGTAGAGGATAAGTACCTAAATGTTCTATCGGATTTTGAGTGGCAATAACCATGAAAGGTTTGGGTAAAGGATACAACTTGCTGTCAACAGTTACCTTCTTTTCTTCCATAGCTTCTAGTAGGCCCGACTGGGTTTTAGGAGGAGTCCTATTAATTTCATCGGCTAAGAAAATATTTGCCATAATAGCACCTTCTCTATATTCAAATTCATTGGTCTTTGGATTGAACATAGAAAAGCCTGTAATATCCGAAGGCATAACATCGGGTGTACAGGAGATTCTTTTAAACTCACCACCGATAGTTTTGGCTAAAGCTAATGCCAAGGTTGTTTTACCTGTTCCTGGTACATCCTCAATTAATACGTGACCGTCACAAATGAGTGCAAGACACAGTAATTCAACAGTTTCCCTTTTTCCCACAATAACTTTCTCAATGTTAGTGACCATTCTTTCAATTACATTATTCTCTTTGCCCATAATAAGACCTTTCCCTCTGGTTTTTTTATATATAGTCATCTGATAACTATATTAGCGAGTTTTATATATTAGTCCTATCAATATTATAATTTTTTTTATAGATAAAGTAAATGACAACAAATAAAGTAAGTGAAGAATGCGGCTATGCTGGGGAGTAATTAATTGGTTTCAGTGTTCATAACCTGAATTCCCGTTGAATTTGTAACTATGCCTACAATTTTAGAGAAAGTGCT
>CAYXPB010000201.1:0-3134 GCA_964466645.1 uncultured Acetivibrio sp.
CTACAATCCAACAAAAGTTTTACTTCATCGCCCACTTTTCCTATCCCTTTGATATACTTGTTGTTAAATCCTGTATTTGCATCAGGAGGAGGTACGATATCACTTTCTATTATTGATGTAACTTCTGAAACACTATCTACAATAAGTCCAACAGATATATCTTCTATATCTACAACCACAATACAGGTCCTGTCATTATACTCTTTAGCTTCCTTTCTAAACCTCAATCTTACATCCAAGACAGGTATTATCTTACCTCTAAGATTGATTATTCCTTTTATATAATTCGGAAGTTCAGGAACTTCGGTTATTTTTTGTATATTTATTATTTCTGTTACGTACTTAATCTCAATACCGTATACTTCTTTTCCTATTGCAAAGGTCAAAAACCTTCCTTTCTGAGTATCTTCAACGAGTTCTTGCACTTCATTAATTACTTCACTCATTTTTTATCCCTCCAGGTTTTTTATTCGAATTATTTCCATTAAGTCCATCTCAAAAAATAACCTATACAATATTGACCAGTTATTTTTTAGAAATCACCTTATACTCCTTATTGAATTATTTCATCAATATCTAGTATAAGACTTATATCTCCATCTCCTAGAAGAGTACACCCTGCTATACCATTTACCTTTTTAATATATTTAGGTAATGCTTTCACAACAACCTGTTGTTCACCTAAAAGTGCATCAGCAAAAATACACCTTCTTTTGCCTTCACTTTCAAGCATGAGCATAATACCTTCACCAAAACCTTTAACCTCGGTGTCAACTCCAAAACGCCTGTGCAGCCTTACAACAGGATAACACTCCCCCCTCACCATTATCATTTCATTTCCAGTTTCATCTTCAATTATAGCCTCATTCTTTACTCTGAAAGACTCTAATATTGCCACAGTGGGAATTGTGTACTTATTGCATCCAACAGCTATAATCATTCCATCTATAATTGCCAAGGTCAACGGAAATTTAATTAGAAATGTTGTTCCCACACCGGGCGTACTATCTATGTTTACCGAACCACCAACCATTTCGATATTTTTTGTCACTATATCCATTCCCACTCCACGTCCAGAAAACTCTGTAACATTTTCTTTTGTAGAAAATCCAGGTAAAAAAATAAAGGAATATATCTCACGGTCTGTCAGTTCTGATTCCGGTTTATGTATAAGACCGTTTACTCTCGCTCTTTCTAAAATTTTATCTCTATTCAAACCTCTTCCGTCATCTTTTACAATTATCCACACTTCTCCACCGGCATTTCTTGCTTCTAAAACCAGTTTACCAGTCTCATCTTTGCCTTTTTCCAGTCGCTCTTCTGACCTTTCTATACCGTGATCTAACGAATTCCTTATCAAATGTATCAAAGGATCTGTGATGCGTTCTATTATGTTCTTGTCAACTTCTGTTTCTTCTCCGATTATTTCAAGTTCTACCGATTTATCTAGCTTTTTACTCATATCCCGCACTATTCTGTTCATCTTCTGAAACGTCGTTGACAAAGATACCATACGTATAGACATTACAATATCTTGAAGCTCACTGGTTATTTTATTAAGCTGCCTTGCCGCCTTGTTAAAGTTATTTAAGACAAGCCCTTTCAAATCGGGATTTTGAGTAACCATTGCTTCTGAAATAACCAATTCACCTACTAAATCCATAAGCATGTCCAACTTAGCTATATTAACACTTATAACACTCTGCTTTCCTACGGTTTTTAACTGCTCCTTCACACTCTCCTGTGAAGCTTTGCTTAATTCGGATTTTTTATCAATATCCTTCAATTGTTCATCAAAAGTATCATCAAGTACTATATTCTTTATCTCACTATGAGACTGTGCTCCCTTTTCTTCAATATTTACCTCTTTATTCTCAACAAGTTCAAAACCCTCTAGGGCATCGTCCGTTAAGAAAACCTGCAAGTCCTTTAAAAGGACTGTCTGATAAAGTTTTTCCTTAACCTCATCAAGTCCTAAATCAGTCTTAAAAACTACTTTAAATCCGCTTTCTCTTATAATATGAACACTATCACTACTTTCCATAACGTCTTGTGGAACATAATTAACTATTTCTGCTATACTCTCTAAATCATGAATTACAGAAAAAGCTCTTATGTTTTCCATTTCACAGTCATCTTCAAAAAATATAACTGCCTCATATTTGTTTATCATAAGGTTTTGAACACTCTTACTTGAACTTATATAGTACTTTTGGTTCACATTCTCATGTTCATCCTTAATTGCTTCTGTTTTCGTTTTCGTATTCTTAGAGGAAGGATTTAAAGTCTTTACATGCTCAAGATATTCTAAAACTTTCGCTTTTAGTTGTTCTGAATTCCCATCGGATTCGAGGCCATTTTCAACCTTTGCTGTTTCAGCTTTTATAAAATCTACGCCTTCAAACACAATGTCAATTATTTTTGAAGATTCAATATTTTGTGGTTTTTCCTCCCTTAAGTAGAAAAACAGGTCCTCCATTGAATGAGCTAGCGTTGAAATACTGTCGAATAACATCATTGCTGAAGAACCTTTAATAGTATGCATAATTCTAAAAATCTCATTAATTGAAAGCTCAGAGTCACTACCCTTTTCATAATTTAAAAGCGCCTGCTCTAATTGATCTATTAACTGATAATTTTCAAATATAAACATCTCCAGCATAGGCTCACGATCCATATTTTCAGTCAAAACATATCACCTCTATTTAATTAATGATTACTCTTTGCGGACGACTAGAGCTTAGCTAAAGTTTCAATAACGTAATCTTCCTTAAAGGGTTTTACAATAAACCCCTTAGCGCCAGATATAATAGCCTCTTTTACAAAACATTCCTGACCCATTGAAGATATCATAATTATTTTTGCATTAGGGTCAAATTCTTTTATCATTTGTACTGCTTTGATCCCATCACAAATAGGCATTGTTATATCCATTGTAACAATATCTGGGTTCATTTCTTTATACTTATTTACAGCAACCAAACCGTTTTCTGCTTCGCCTACTACCTCGAACCCATTTCTCTCAAGCATCATTCTCAAGGAAGTTCTCATAAATGTTGCATCATCAGCAACAAGAACCTTTTTCATACTTTTCACACTCCAATGCAAAATATATTTTCAATTATTCATCGGTA
>CAYXPB010000201.1:3234-6975 GCA_964466645.1 uncultured Acetivibrio sp.
TTTTTCATACTTTTCACACTCCAATGCAAAATATATTTTCAATTATTCATCGGTAAAAAACAGGATTATCTAAATAGAAAATTTTTGTTTGAAGTTTTTTGAAACTTTTATTATACTTATATAAGGTCATTTTCCATTATGTTTACTGGGCCTTTTGTGCTGTTTTAGGTGATTCCAAAAAACAACTGGTCAATCGCCATTTTAAAAAACCTGATTTGCACTTTTTGCTTAGCAAAATAATGTTTTTCTAAAATAATTTATATAGAGGTATTAATTTATGCTAAATTTTCTTGGAATCGGTAGTGCATTCAACACAGCTTTAGGTAATACCAGTGCATTTATTAAAAATAAATCCAGCCTTCTTCTAATCGACTGTGGCAGCACAGTATTTAACAGAATACAAAAACTTGATTTGCTAGCTGACGTAAGTAACTTATATATAGTTATAACGCATACGCATCCGGATCATGTAGGAAGTCTTGGAGAACTGATATTTTATTCTCACTATATTTTAAACCATAAACCTAAAATATTTTTCCCAAATACTTCTCTTTTGAGTTCGATACTTACCAATATGGGTGTTGATACTGAATTTTACGAGCTAATTTCAAAACCTAGTACCAAAATATTTGATGAATACCTAGATACTGTTGATTTAACTTTTATACAGTCCTCCCATGTAAAAAAAATACCTTCATACGGTATAACACTAAAATATGGTGGACATACAATTTACTATAGCGGGGATTCAAATGAAATACCTATACCAATTTTAGAAAGCCTTGAAAAGGGATATATAGATATTTTGTTCCAAGATACTTGCGGTCAAGATTATGAAGACAATCCTCATCTATACCTTAATAAACTTGCAGAATACATCAAACCATTCCTTAGATCAAAAATATATTGCATGCATATTGATCTAAAGTTTGAAAAAAACAAAGCCCTTCATTTAGGATTTAATGTTACCGAATTGGTTAAAGATCTATAGGATAAGGCATTTTAAAAAATATCCTATACAACTTGAAAGAACTGCTGTAAAATATAAATCAATCGAGATAAATTTTACAACAGTTCTTTTTTGAATTCCAAATATTCTTTTTAATTAGTAAACAAGGCTCTAAGGTCATTTCGAAAAATAACCTAATTTGCTATTTTCATTTCAAGCCTTAACTTATCTGCTACCATTGCAATAAACTCAGAATTTGTTGGCTTACCCTTTCCAAGATTGACGGTATATCCAAATAACGAATCTATTGTATCTACCTGTCCTCGACTCCAAGCAACTTCTATGGCATGTCTTATAGCCCTTTCGACCCTGCTTGGAGTTGTATTATATTCTCTTGCTATAGAAGGATACAATAACTTTGTAATTGAGTTGATTACATCAAGATCTTTGACAACCATCATAATGGCATCCCTTAAATATTGATACCCCTTTATATGAGCCGGAACACCAATTTCATGCATAATATTTGTAACTTCGACTTCAAGATTTCTTGGTTCAGCTTGTTGATAAGACTGTTTAAATTCGTGTCCATAATCCGATCTTATTACATTAGATTGAGTGACATTTTTAAGCTGCCGAATTCTTGAAACCAAAACATCCATATCAAAAGGCTTTACAACATAGTATTCAGCTCCTAAAGCTAAAGCTCTTTGAGTAATTTTGTCCTGTCCCACAGCAGATAGTATTATAAATAATGGCCTTTTACTGATGGGAGTAGAACTAATCTTCTCTAAAACGCCTAAGCCATCTAAATGAGGCATGATAATATCTAAAATAGCTATATCAGGCATTTTTGACGTAATAAGTTCAAAAGCCTCTATTCCGTCTCTAGCTACCCCAACAACTTCAATATCACTTTGGTTGTTAAGATACTCAAAAAGTATATCACCAAATTCCCTGTTATCATCTGCAATAACTACTTGTATCTTTTTTGAAGACAATTTACTTTCCCCCTTAACTTTTGTAGAAACTAACTACATTTCATAACTATATTATATTTTCCATTCGACAAAATTACAAGAACAATATGCTATTTTTTAACATTTTTATAATCCTGTATCCAAAATTAGTTGTTAATTTATACTTTAAAAGACTTGATATAACTGAATCTTCTTTCTTTTAAAATCAATTAAATTAAAGTTTTACAACTTAAAAATTTCCCGAAAACTCAACGAATTTCCGGGAAATATATCCTATTTATATTCTTTTAATGATACGAAGCACATTTATCGGATTTTATATAACATAAATAACATAAATAATTTTCACGATGCCTTATCAAGACAATATTGCTGGCTATCAACAGCGTTTTTCAGCATATTTTCTATAAAAATTCCATACCCGCGCGTTGGATCATTTACCAATACATGTGTTACTGCCCCTACCAACTTACCATTTTGAATAATAGGGCTTCCTGACATTCCCTGAACTATTCCACCGGTTTTTTCTAAGAGCTCCTTGTCCTTTATTTTGACAACCATTCCTTTTTGCTTATTTGAAGGTTTTTGGGAAATCTTTTGGATTTCTATTTCATACTCTTCTATGGTTTTTCCATCAATATTTGCTAATATTATAGCACTTCCGAGTTCTACTTCATTCCTTAAGCCCACAGGATATAATTTATTAGGGAACTTATTAAGCATATCCTTGTTTAGTGTTCCATATATACCATAAGGACTGTTTTTACTAATAATCCCCAATTCTCTACGTTCCTCAATAAGCACACCTTTTAATTCTCCGGGATTTCCAGATCTTCCTTTAATGATTGTTAAGATATTCGATTCAACAATTTCTCCATTTTCAACCGGCATAATAGCACCTGTATCAATATCTGTAATTCCGTGACCTAAAGCACCAAAGGCATTGTTCTTAGGATCGTAAAAGGTCAATGTTCCAATTCCTGCCGTACTGTCCCTCACCCACATTCCTAAATGATACTTATTGTCTTCAACAGACTTTATGGGTTTTATTGTTACAACATAAGTTTTACTCTCTCTCTTATATTTTACTTTAACGTCTTCCCCATCACTTAGATCTATTTCTTTTATCAAAGCCTCTGTACTATTTATATGTTTTCCGTTCACTGCAATAATCAAATCACCCGCCTTAAGTCCAGCATTTTTTGCAGGTAATTCCTTTTTCCCTTCAAGAGTTTCGATATCCGACATACCAACTACAAGAATACCTTCAATTTTAAGCTTTACTCCTATTGTATTTCCACAGGCAACAACTTCGCGATACGATACTACATCCACCTGAACTGTTTTTATGGGTATAAATCCCAGAATTCTCATGCTTACATTTACTGTCCCTAATCTTTGGGGCTTTATTAAAACAGGATTTATCAATCTAACCAAATTGTTCTTCTTTGTTTTATTATTTTCAAGCTTAATAATATCGCTCTTATCAGCTTGTATGTCAACAAAAAATGGACTTTCCAGATTATATACATATTCCTGATTTTCAAAAAGAGTTAATTGATTTGGTAAATCAATTATTACCCTTATATATGTTATTGCCATTATTGCAAAACAAATTACAAGGAAGATACCTAGCTTTCCCTTTGTTGCTCTTATATATTTCACTGCGCTTCACTCTCCTGATGTCTTTTTATGTTGACTACACCATATTCTCTTAAGATCGATTCAAAAATTATCCGAGCTGTGAAATAGTTTAGGCCATTTTAAAAAATAACCTATACAATACTTAAATCACAAATTAATGTTATAAAA
>CAYXPB010000201.1:6985-9787 GCA_964466645.1 uncultured Acetivibrio sp.
TATGTTATTGCCATTATTACAAAACAAATTAAAAGGAAAATACCTAGTTTTCCCCTCGTTGATTTTACATGTTTCACGGCGATTCACTCCCCTGATGTCTTTTTATGTTGACTAGCCCATAATCTTTAGACCGTTTCAAAAGTAATTTATGAAATAATCAGGATATAAATTTCTACTTAAAACGCTAATCATAAATTAACCTAATATAAACTTATTTATTCAGCCAAAAACTGCATCAATAAAGTGGAAACTTTCGGGCTATAAAAACAGGTTACTTTCACAATACTTCCAAATTTGCATGAAATCACTTTTTATTAAGGCCATTTCTAAAAAAACAACCTAAACAACATTTTGGTAACAAAGCTCTTTCATTTTATTATAAAAGAGAAAAACAAAAAAACCGATGTTCCTTAGTGGAATTCACCGGTTCTTAACAAACGATTTTTACATATAAAGTTCCAACCTAATAAAATCAACTTTTCTGAAATGGTGATTGAGCAGTTATTTTTTAGGGATCACCTTATCACCCTTATATTTCCTTGCATACTCAATCATTTCTTCCGCATGTTTTATTGTTATATCTGAAATGTTCGTGCCACCTATAATTCTTGCCACTTCATTTTTTACCTCATTGCAATCTAGTTTTCTAACCTTTGTGCTCGTACTACGCGCATTCACTGACTTTTCTATATAATAATTATTATCTGCCATACAAGCAATTTGTGCGAGATGAGTAACCGAAATCACTTGATGATTTTTTGATATATAAGACATTTTTTCACCGACTTTTTGGGCTGCTTTTCCACTGATTCCTATGTCAATTTCATCAAATATAAGGGTAGAGATTTTGTCTACGTTAGCAAGAATAGTTTTTATAGCCAACATAATACGTGACATTTCTCCACCGGAAGCTATCTTTGCTAAAGGCTTAAGGGGTTCACCGGCATTTGTGGAAATCAAAAATTCAACCTTGTCCAACCCATTATGGTTATATCTTCTAGCCCCGCTTTCATCAATACTTTCATCAAACTCAATGTTAACTTTAAGTCTTGCATTTTTCATTTCAAGGTCCTGTAATTCGTACCCGATTTTTTCCTCTAGCAGCTTTGCAGCTGCTTTTCGTTTTGAGCTTATTTCTTTTGCAACCAAAAAGAGTTCTTCATCTGCCCTTTTCAATTCATCCCTTAGTTTATTAACAAGTTCTTCATTGTTTAGTATTTCATTAAGTTCCTGCTGTGCATTTTCCATAAATTCTTTTACTTTTTCTATGGAATCTCCATACTTTTTTTTCAGCTTAAAAAACAAATCAAGCCTTTCTTCAATCTGCTCTAGTAATTCGGAGTTATATTCAACCTCATCCATATTGCTACGAATCTCACATATAATATCTTCCACCTCAAAAGATATGCCTTCAAGTCTTTTTGACACTTCAGTATACCTTTGATCCAACTTTGATATCTCTCCCATAATAGAAACCGCTTCTCCTATGTTATCTGAAGCAGATTTCTCAGTTTTGCTTCCTACACCAATTAATTCGTATACTTTAGCTAAAGTAGCAATAATTTTCTCCGAATTTTGAAGAATTGTTCTCTGTTTATTCAAGTCTTCTTCCTCATTAGATTTAAGCTTTGCCTTTTTAATTTCGTCAATCTGAAATTTTAAAAAATCTATTTTCCTCTCTCTGTCATTTTCATCTCCTGACAGAAGTTTTAATCTATTCTTGATTTCACGGTATTTATTTAAGCTATCACTATATTTATTCTTTAAGACATGTACACTTTTATCTCCAAAAGAATCCAGCAAATCTATATGACTATCGGTCCGAAGCAATGACTGATTATCGTGCTGTCCATGGATGTCTATGAGCAGCTCTCCTGCATGTTTAAGCATTGACACTGTTGCGATTTTACCATTAATCCTGCAGCTGCTTTTACCACTTAAATTAAATTCCCGGGAAATAATCAATGTTCCGTCTTCTTCAGGCTCAATTCCAAATTCATCAAAGAAGTTTTTTAGCCTATCGTCATCAATTATAAATACTGCTTCAACTACAGCTTTATCCTTACCTGCTCTTATTAAGTCCTTAGAAAGCCTTTCACCTAATATGGCTTTTAGTGAGTCAATAATTATTGACTTTCCTGCCCCCGTCTCACCGGTTAATACATTTAAACCCTCTCCAAGTTCAATTTCAACCTTATCAATAATAGCTATGTTTTGTATTTGTAATTGTTGAAGCACGAATTTTACCTCACTTTTTCAATTATTTATCTTCAGCACCCATCTTTGCCATTCTATTGAACTTATTAACAAGTTCTTCTGCAATTTTCTCTGCTCTACATATTATCATTACAGTATCATCACCAGCTATTGAGCCGACAATTTCGGGCCAATTCAAAGAATCTATTGCTGACGCTGAAGCTTGAGCCATGCCGGGCAATGTTTTAACAACTACTATATTATTGGCATAATCACTTGAAGCATAAGATTCGGTAAAAATAGTCATAAGTCTGTTATAAACAACATTCTCGGTTTTTGATAAAGGTGCATATCTATAACGTCCATCTTGAGACATAACCTTAATCAACCTAAGCTCCTTTATATCCCTAGATATTGTAGCTTGTGTAACATCCATTCCAATAGCTTTAAGCCTATCTGCTATTTCTTCTTGGGTTTCAATTACTTCTGATTCTATTATCTCCAAAATCTTTGCCTGTCTATTATATTTCATGCTATTTTATTTTTTCTCCTCTATCATATATTTTGCTTCTTAATACATCAAAAAAATTCCTATCGCTTAACCTA
>CAYXPB010000202.1:0-3206 GCA_964466645.1 uncultured Acetivibrio sp.
GGTATATCAGATTAAAGAAAGTATTGTATATGTAGATGCAGTTGTTGATACACGTCAAGACTATAGATGGCTTTTGTAATTTCTGCGTTGGTTCTTTTTGAAGGAAAGCTAAACAAGCTTAAAGAGCTTACTGATTTTGTCGGTAGATCAAATTTTATTTCTGATCAGGCAGGAGAGAAGCTAAGAGAAATATGCAGTGAAAAAGGCTTGTCTTTTGAGCTAGTAGTAAAGGAAACTGATCTAAATAACCTGATGGAAGGCTTGTACATAAAGGTTGAGGAAGATGGGGAAGTGAAGGAACGCTATAAGTATGTGAGAGCAAGTTTTCTTACAAGCATATTGAATTCTGAAAGCCATTGGCTGGAACGTCCTATAATACCTAATGTGCTTAAGGATGAAGTTGATTTGTATAAGATTTAGGGTTGATGAGGGAGAAGATTATTGTGTTAATAGAAGATAAATGTGAGTGGACGTTTCCTTTGTGTCCCCTAGCACCAGATTATAAAATTGATTGGGATAAAATCTATAGCAGCTTTGAATGGGTAAGGGTAATGGAAGGCACACAGCAAAATCCTTTTTATCATGCGGAGGGGGATGTTCTTACTCATACCAAATTGGTTTGTGAGGCGCTTATAAAAATGAATGAGTGGCGGCAATTAGATGATGCCGGAAGGTCTATTTTGTTTTTGGCAGCTTTATTTCATGATGTTGCAAAACCTTGTTGTACTAGAATTGATGTGGATGGAATAATTTCACCAGGTCATGCGGTTAAAGGTGAATTGATCTCGAGAAGTATTATGTATAAAGGTATTGGTATTGATTTTAGCATTCCATTTAACATAAGAGAAATGATAGTAAAGCTTGTTCGATACCATGGGTTACCATTATTTTTTCTAGATAAGCCTAATCCAGCAAAAGCAGTAGTTGAAGCTAGCCAAACAGTTCGTATGGATTGGTTGGCAATGCTTGCGAAAGCAGATGCTTTAGGAAGGGAATGTTCTGACAAAAGAGAGCTTATTGATAGGACGGTGTTGTTGATAGGACGGTGTTGTTTTATGAATTTTGCAAGGAACATGGCTGTTTGAATAGCCCAAGAAGCTTTCCGAATAGTTTCAGCCGTTTTGAGTATTTCCAAAAGGAAAATGGATTTGTGGATTATGAAGCTTATGACAATACAAAGTTTGAGGTAATCCTAATGTGTGCTTTACCTGCAGCAGGAAAAGATACTTAGGTAGAAAAAACTGCAAACACCTGCCTGTAATATCATTGGATGATTTAAGAGAAGCTATGGATGTTTTGCCAACAGATGGGCAAGGTGAGGTAATACACCAAGCTAGAGATAGAGCAAAAGAATATCTAAGGGCAAAAAAATCTTTTGTTTGGAATGCAACTAATATAACGTATTCACTTAGAAGGCAGTTAATCAGTCTTTTTACTGATTATGGTGCAAGGGTAAAGGTAGTGTATTTGGAACAACCGTATAAAGAAATTTTGAGGAGAAATAGGGAGAGGTCAAGGAAGGTCCAAATTTTATTTATAGGGGACGATTATGTGTGTGACTATGTTGGGGCTATAGACTTTGGATTTAATGCTATTTTATTGGATAAAAAGAATGATAGAAGCGGACTGGGAGATAATGTGAATAAGGTTAAAAGCATACGGGATTTATCGGTTTGAATAATAAGCTGTTGACCAATTCTAGCAAGATACTCATTATATTCAGCAAAATCCGATGAGGGATTGCAACAAAATTCTATAACTTTATCTAAAGAACATTCGGCATATGTACTTTCTATCTCATAGCATGGTTTGTAAGCTGGAAGCATATTTGTTTTAAGATTTCCTAGAGCTTGTGTAAGTATACAACAAGCATAACCAAAGGACTCAATCTCTTTTAGTCTTAAAAATGTAGGGTTTTTTCCTTCCATGAACTCCTCACTACACCTTTTTCTTCTGCTTTTTCCATTTCTGACACCCTTTCGTAGTGATTTTATACTATTTTTGTATCTCTAGCAAATTGGGTATAGGTCACACTCCATAAAGAAATATATTTACAATATATCATGTGTTATGTATAATGTTTTAGATGTTAGGGTTTAACAAGGATGTTAATAAAATAGATTTATAGCTATTTATAAAACATTCAGTTGTTGTCGGGATATAATTGAATGTTTTTTAATTTATTTACAAATAAGAGGGGTTGAGTGAAAATGAGCGTAAGAAGAACTATTTCTGCTATGTTAATAGCAGCGATTGTCGTACAGATTTTTTGTGTATCAAATATTTTGCCTGTCAGTGCAAAGAATCCACGTGCTAAAAAGCTTGATACGCCTGTACGCAAACAGGAAAGTGTAATTAATTCTGTCTATAATGAATTAGTTGCACAAAAGAAAATGGAGCCGATTTTGGAGGAGGATATTACTCCCACTATACCTGTTCCAACACCAAAGCTTGAAACCATATTGGAGCAAACACCTATAGAAATTGTTTCTAAGCAGGATGACAAGAAAATTGAAGCGAAAAAAGTCCATGAAAAGAAAAGGATAATAGTGAAGTATAAGGATGACAATATTGCAGAGTTTGCACCAAATATCAAGGGTGATAAGAATGGTTTCAAAAAGCAAATAACTAACAAAGCAATTAATAGGAATCCTAAGTTGCCTAAGCTTGGAAAGAAGAAGGAGATTCAACATAAGCAAATAGAGGTATATGAGCTTGAGGACAGTAACTATTTTGAAGATACAATTAAAGAATTGGAGAAGGATAGCACAATTGAATATGTGCAGGAGGATTTCCCACTAACTTTATTTGAGTATCCCGAAGAATCTCTCAAACAATTAGATCCGCAATTCGCAGAACAATGGGGAATTAAAAATGTAGGGCAGACTATAGAAGGAATAGCAGGTGTTGCAGGAGTTGATGTAAATGCCCCCGCAGCATGGAATAAAACAAAAGGGGCTTCCGAGGTTGTAATTGGCATATTGGATACAGGTATTGATATCTATAATGAAGACCTGAGTGATGCCATTTATGTCAATACCAAAGAGATTCCAGGCAATGAAATTGATGATGATAATAATGGCTACATCGATGATGTTAAAGGCTGGGATTTTGTTGGGAATAATAATACGGTATATGATTCAGCAGTAGATGACAAGCATGGAACTCACATTGCCGGTATCATCGCAGCACAGCATAATTCCAAG
>CAYXPB010000202.1:3216-9785 GCA_964466645.1 uncultured Acetivibrio sp.
ATGTGGAATAAGTCCTGATGTAAAGCTTGTTCCGTTAAAAATTATAAGTGATGGAGTGGCTTATACATCGGATGTACTTGAGGCTATAACATATTGTGAACAGATGAATATAGATATTGTAAATTGCAGCTGGGGAAGTTCAGAGGAGAATCCGTTATTACGACAGGCTATGGAGAATAGCGGAATTCTATTTGTGACGGCCTCGGGAAATTACGGAGATAATGCTGCTGAAGTTCCGATATTTCCGGCAAACTATGATTTGCCAAATATAATATCGGTTGGTGCGATTGATAATAAAGGTGATATCGCAACGTTTTCAAACTACGGAGACAATGTGCATGTAGCAGCTCCGGGAGTAAATATAATAAGTACCCTTCCGGGAAACAAATATGGCATATTGAGTGGAACATCGGTAGCAGCTCCTTTTGTAACAGGAATAGCAGCAATGGTTAAGAGCTATGATGGTAAATTATCCATAGGGGAAATAAGAGATAGGATAGTTGATAATGTTATTGTATCAGAAAAGCTCTCCGGCAAAGTGTTTTCGAGCGGAAGAGTTGATGCACTTGCAGCGATTGAAAATGGAGTGCCTGAACAAGTAGTTGATGAACACATTCCGGAAGTACCGGTAATACCTGATTATAGTTTTGAACAAAATTTATTAAGAGTCTCTATGCCTTTTGTAAAGGCTGATGCAGGAAGTATTATTGAGGTTCCTGTAATGCTGGAGAGTGTTCCAGATGCAGGGATAAGCTGTTTTAATTTTACGATTAATTATGACAAGGATGTTTTGTCATATCTAGGTAGCAGTCAGGGAACATTGAACATCTCGAATACTGATTTAGGGATTTATGAGGGTGAAAATGGCATCAGTATATTATATTTGGACAATTTCTTAAACAACCCCATTATATCTTCCGGAAATCTGGTAAATTTGGAGTTTGAGGTAAATGATAGTGTTGTAAATTACAATTCTCCTTTAGGATATAATGACAATTGGAGTTTTGCCGTATTTAAGGATAACAGCCTTGATATCTATTCGCAGGTTGAGTTTAAGCAAGGGGTTGTTTCTGATGCTGACTATGAGCTGTATGCTTCCGAAAGCTCTGTATTGTCTATGGAGCAGCCTATGATGCTAGCAGCATTCAGTGAGGAAAGAGTTGTTGGAGATATAGACGGAAATGGAGTTTTTAACAGCGTTGATTTTGCCAAATTTAGAATGTATTTGCTTGGTAAGAGTGTAGAACTCCCAGATGACTTTGAGTGGGCAGCAGATGTTAATGGCAATGGTAAAGTTGACAGCGTTGATTTTGCTAATATGAGGGCTAGGCTACTTGGAATGATTGAGCTGTTTCCGAAGGAAAGGCCAACAGTACCATCAAATGTGAAGGTGGCTTTACAAACTGTATCCGGCATTATTCTTGAGTGGGATGAATCCACTGGGTTAACAGATATCTCACATTACGAAATTTATCGTGATGGGGCATATTATAAGGATTCAACAACCAACTCCTTTGAGGACACAGGATTGACAAAGAATACCACTTACATATATGAATTGGTTGCAGTAGATACAAAAGGTAGAAAATCTAATAAAAGCAATACTACGGAAGTGTCATTTGAAGGTTTGGGTGATGTGGAACCGCCATCTGCACCTACAAATTTTAAGGCGAATTGGTATGCAGGTGTGGCTGCATCACTTACATGGGACACCCCAGAGGATGATACGACAATAGAGGGATATGAAGTATATTCAGGTAATACACTTTTGACCTTTGTAAAAGATACAAGTGTAATCTATACAGGACTTACATGTAATACTAGCTACACGCTTACTGTTAAAGCTGTTGATGTGTATGGCAACAGGTCAGCAGACAGTAATGAGGTTGCTTTTACAACAGGAAGTGATGATTATGGTAATAGTGATACTAATACTGTTTTCTTAAAGTTGGGTGAGGAAAACAAAATCTCAGGTGTTTTAGAAAACAAAACAGATAATGATTGCTTTTTGTTTAAGCCTCCGGCAAGCGGTTTTTATAGGATAGAAATAATTAATGAAACTGACGATAAAGAAATTATTGGTTTTTTACGTAATGACATTTCGGGGCAATCATTTTCAACATGGTCTAATAGTAGCGATAATTTCTACTACATAAAAGAGATTTTGTTTAATAATAATACATATAAACTTTCTGTGAAATATACAAATGAAATACTTAAGGATGATGGATATTCAGTAAAGTATGATAAGTACACTATAGTGGCAAAACAAGTGTCGCCCGATTGGACAGTAGAAAAAATTTCATCAGATGCAACAGAGATAGAAATTGGAACTGAGATTTCGGGTAATGTAAGTAATGGGCAATTTTTTTCTTATAGCGATTACTTTAAGTTTAACATACCTGAAAATGGGTATTACATTTTAGAGCATTCAGAAGGAATATCAAGTCAAATATGTGATTCAGATAACGAGTTTCCATTATGTAAAAAAGTATATACTGATGAAAACTTAAAGAAGTATTATTTTGAAGAGGGTGACTACTATGTAAAGATATATACAAAATACAATAAATCTTTTGATTATACTTTTAAGCTTTATAAAGCAAAACCCGATTTTAGAATAAGAAGAATATCACCATCTGTTGTTATTCAAGGCAATTCTGTTGAACTAGAGGCAATAGTTGCTAATAGTGGTCATGAATACATTGATGGAGAGAATACTTTTAGAGTGGGTTTTGTAATAGATGGTGTAAATATTGTGTATTCTGATTATTGTAATCAGGCTATTGTGGAAAACAAAGAAAGAGTACTATCGGCTACAGCTGATGCGAGTTTATTTAACAAACTAGGTAGCCATACAGTCAGTGCTTTTATTGAAAAAGTTACTGAATTTGAAGAAATTGATGAAAACAATAATACATTAGATACTGAGATTTTTACCGATGATTATCCAGACAAAAAAGAAGAATCAAGAATAATTTCTGTTAATGAAAATATTGAAGGAAGTATAGGTTTTAATGGAGACTATGACTGGTTAACTTTTACGCCGGAAAATGACGGCTATTACAGAATTGTAGCTTCATGTGATGAAAAAATATCAAAAGAGATAGAAGTTTGTTTGGGGTATTCAGATAGCAACTCAATATTACGACTAGGTTATTTATCTGCAGAAAAAAATAGCATGAGCATTTTACGTAATTTTGAAGAAAATAAAACCTACTATATTAGGTTTAGTGGCTCAATTGGGAATTACAAACTTAGTATTGACTACGCAAAACCCGATTTGGATATAACACAAGTGAGTCCAGTGACGATTTTAGCAGGGGAAGAAACACCGTTTAGTGTGACGGTAAAAAATATAGGCGATATTTATCTTGATGCAAATTCATTCAGAGTTGGTATCAAGCTAGATGACAGTGAGGATATTATATGGAGCTCTTATAATTCAAAGTATCTAGGTGTAAATAGTACTATAACATTAAATGTAGTGGGTTGTTTCTATACAGTAGGTGAACATACGATTACAGTTGTTGTAGATTATACGAATGATTTGTTTGATGATAATGGAGCTCAGAGTGTTTCAAAACCCATTTATGCACAATATCTTGATTTAAAATTGAAAGTGAGCAACATTACTCCAACGCATATAGGTCAGGATAATCCAGTGCAATTTACTGTGGGCGTGACAAATAGTGGTGATAAATCATTAAGGTTAGGGAAACCATTAAAAGTAATATTGAAGGACAAAAATGATAATATATTAGCATATGGTGAAAGTAGTAGTTTTAATAAGGGAAGCTCAAATTCAGTACTTTTAGATAAGGGCGGAACAGACGGAAACGGTAGTGTTATATTTGACAAAGTTGGGGCAGCAGAGGTTGTAGCATATGTAGAGTCTTGTGAAGAAGACAGTATTTATCAGAAAGAAATAAGTGTAATTGAAAAACCAAATTTAGAGATCTTGGATATTACCTTTTCGCCTGAGAGTATTGGACTTAATGAACAAGTATCATTTAAGGTTAACGTTGGTAATCAAAGTAGTGTAAATCTGAATGCAAATTTATTTAGGGTAGGCATAAAGCTAGATGACAGTGAGGATATTATATGGAGTTCATATAATTCAAGTCTATCTGCAAATGGGACTACGGTATTATCAGTGCGTGGATTGTTTAATACTTCGGGCGAACACACAGTTACCGCCTTCATTGACTATAATAGTAATATTTCAAAGGAAAAGGAAACCGAAGGCTTTTCCAAGACTATTTTTCTGAGACACCCTGATTTACAGGTGACAAATATAAGCCCGAAATATGTGATTATTGGGGATAGTACACAATTTACAGTTGATGTGATAAATAATGAAAGTGTATTACGTACGGGACAGCTATTAAAAATAGTATTGAAGGACAAGGATGAAAACATATTGGCATACGGTGAGGTTGACAGTTTTATCGATAAAGGAAAATCAATCTCGGTGCTTTTAGATAAGGGAGGAACAGACGGAAACGGTAATGTTGTAATTAACGAGCTTGGAATTACAGAGATTGCAGCGTGTGTAGATACTGAAAATGTAATAGAGGAATGGAATGAAGAAAACAATAGCTATCAGACAGAAATAAATATAGTTAAAAAGCCCGACTTAAAGGTTTTAGATATCACTTATTCACCTGTTGAAGTAAAAGAGGGGGAAAAGGTCGTATTTAAGGCGCAGGTAAAAAATTGTAGTGATGGAAGGGTTCTTCCAAGTAAGCTTAAAGTAAATTTCAAGGTTGACGCGGGTACTGTTATAAGCTCAGGAATTTATGATAAAGAGATATTTCCAAATGAGACTGTGGAATTTACAGCTGTAACACCTTGGACAGCTATATTAGGTGAATACAATGTGACAGCTATTGTGGATGAAGAAAATTTAGTAATAGAAACTGATGATTCCAACAACTCGTATTCGGAAAGAATGCTAGTTGAGAAGAAACCCGATTTGATAGTTACAGATATTTCGTATTTACCGGAAGTACCTAAAGTTGCCGATGAAATAGTATTTAGGGCAACAATCAAGAATATTGGAGAAGGAAGCAGTCCGGCAGGAAGGGTGCATAGGGTCGGCTTCAAGATTGACGGTAGTGAAACCCTATTGTGGTCAGATCACTTTAGTTGGGCATTAGAGCCTGGAGAATCAATTACTGTCGATGCTATATGGGGGAAAAACGGTAGCCATAAGTGGACAGCGACTGAAGGTATACATACGGTGACAGCAGAGGTAAACGATACAAGACTGATGGAAGAAGCAGACTATGTCAATAACAGCTATAGTGAGATTATTAATATAAATAGTATCAGTATGCTGAACCTGTATGATGATTATGATAATGATGGAATTGACAATGCCACTGAAATTGAGTTAGGCACAAACCTTATGAGTAATGATACAGATGGAGACGGTATTAGCGACAGCGAAGAGCTTAGAATCCTGTCAAATCCGTTATTGCCTGATAGTGACGGAGATGGAATTCTTGATGGGAATGAACAAAAGCTTGGACTGAATCTGTTTGTAGCAGACGAGAATAAAAGCGTAACAAGGACATGTACAACATCTGATGAGAGCGTCATTGTAACTGCCTATGGTGATTTAAACATCAAGACTAAACCATTTAAAGTGATAGCTAATGACAATACATTATTGAAATCCTTAAAAGGTGTTGTAGGTTCTCCGGTAGATATTTCAATAGGTAACAATGATATTGAGTCTGCAACCATTACATTTAAATATAACCCAGATGAAACAAATGGGATGGACGAAAATAATCTAAAAATATACTGGGTAGATGTTGAAAATAATATGCTTGTACCAGTTGAATCACATGTGGATACTACAAACAAAACAGTTACGTGTGAAGTGGAGCATTTTAGTACATACATTATGGGTGAAGACCTAGATACCGTCTTTTCAAAGACAGATATTGTATTTACAGTTGATGTATCAGGAAGTATGTCAAGTAGTGACCCTAATGGCTATAGATTAAAGGCCATCAGCCGATTTTTTAGTGATATGGATATATTGAAATTCAGAATTGGTATTGTGGAATATAATAGTGGTGCATATATAAGGCACGGGATATCTGAAAATAAAGATTCATTGGTGTCTACTTTTAAAAGTGTAAGCAGTAGTGGTGGTACAAATTTTGAAGCGGGTTTGCGTAAATCAGAGGAATTATTTAAGAACAGTTCAGACAGGAACAAGGTTATTGTATTTTTAAGTGATGGTCAAGATGGAGGAAGCAGCGCACAAGTACTGAATACTTCAACAGAATTATATTCAGAGGGTATAAATATATATACCATTGCATTAGGAAAAGGTGCAAATGTTAATTTGATGAAGAGCATGGCATCGGCAGGTGGCGGAACTAGTTTTTATATAGATTCAGCCAATCAAATTGAAAATGTTTATCGGCAAATAATAGCAATGATTGACTTAAGAGGTTACACAAGTACTTACGGGAGCTACCAGCCCGGCTATGTAATTATGTATGACTTAACTACTGAACAGCAGGTGGTAAAGGTAGGGGACATTC
>CAYXPB010000203.1:0-9716 GCA_964466645.1 uncultured Acetivibrio sp.
AAAAATAGATTATTAACAATGCTTTTGGCCTGCATCTATTTTGTACTAACGACATAGTTGTGAGTCGCTTGAATTAATAGTTTGAGCGGCTTTTATACTATCTATTAGTGGTAATAAATTTTACACACAATGGGTTTGACAATAGCGTTAATTTTCGTTATAATTTATTAGCACTAATGCTTTATAGGAGATTGCTAATTGGAACAAGGTTGTCTTTTCATGAAGGAAGCTTTAAAGGAAGCTAAAAAGGCTTATAATAAAGATGAGACTCCGGTTGGGGCAGTTATAGTAAAGGATGGCACTATAATAGCACGAGCACACAATGAAAAAGAAATGAAGAATGATCCTACTCTTCATGCCGAGATATCTGCTATAAGGAAAGCTTGTAAGAAGCTTGGCGATTGGAGACTTAATAATTGTGATTTGTATGTTACATTAGAACCTTGTGCTATGTGTGCAGGAGCAATTATTCAAGCAAGGGTTGGAAGACTGTTTATTGGTACTCCTGATTCTAAAGCTGGTGCAGTTGGATCTGTTCTCGACCTTTTAGGCGTTCAAAAGTTTAACCATAGGGTAGAAGTTTCCTATGGGTTGCTTGAGAAAGAGTGTTCGGTGATTCTAAAGGATTTTTTTAGAGAGCTTAGACAAAGAAAAAACAATTAAATTATACATGGAGAAGTATCGAAGTGGTCATAACGAGAACGACTCGAAATCGTTTTGTCGGTGTTGAGCCGGCACGTGGGTTCGAATCCCACCTTCTCCGCCACAGTTTGCCTTAAAACCCTTGGAAATCAAGGGTTTTAGGTGTTTTTCAGGATGAAAACAGCAGGCACAAGCCTATACTTTGCCACCGGGTAAAGTTTTTAAGGTGTTCTGAAGCATTCCATTAGGTCATAGAAGGAATGTTTTTAGGGCACCTTTTTATTATGAAGGGAGAAGCTATTGCATGGAAAAGGCTATCTTAAAAAAATTTATAAAATACGTTAGCTTGAATATTATGGGGATGATAGGGTTTTCCTTTTACATTTTAGCAGATACTTTTTTTGTTGCTAAAGCACTAGGAGCCACTGGCATAGCCGCGCTTAATTTATCTATTTCGGTTTATAGCTTGATACATGGTGCTGGACTAATGATTGCTATTGGAGGGGCAACAAGATTTAGTATATTAAAATCCCAAAGTAATGATAAAAAAGCTAATATAGTCTTTTCTACATGCGTGAAATTGGGTGTACTTACAGGAGTTATTTTTGCAATAATCGGTATATTGGGGTCGAGATCCTTAGCTTTAATTTTAGGTGCTGATGTATTTACATTGCCACTAACAAAAACATACTTGACGACAATACTTTGTTTTGCACCATTTTTTATTTTAAATAACATTGTGTTAGCTTTTGTGCGCAACGATAATAATCCAAATTTATCAATGTTTGCAATGCTGGTAGGTAGCTTTTCTAATATTGTTTTGGATTATATATTTATGTTTTTGCTTAAAATGGGGATGTTCGGTGCGGCTTTTGCAACATGTCTTGCACCAATTATAAGCACAGGTATACTGTTAATGCACTTTGTAAAAAAGAAAAACAGTTTTAAGTATAGTAACAATAAAATTATTTTAACGCATACTTGGGATATATTCAATTTAGGGCTTTCTGCCTTTATTACTGAGGTTTCTTCTGCAGTTGTTCTTATAACTTTTAATCTGGTGATTTTAAAGCTTAAAGGTAATTTAGGTGTTGCTGCGTATGGAATTATTGCCAATATAGCACTAGTGGGTATTTCAATATTTACCGGAATTGCACAAGGTATACAGCCTCTTGTAAGTAGAGGTTATGGATTGAGAAATTACGAAGTATTGAGAAAAGTACTAAAATATGCTTTGATAACCTCGCTTTCGATAGCGTTAATTATATATTGGGGCATATTTTTTAATGTAGACAGTGCTATTGGGATTTTTAACAACGGACATAATATAGAAATAGCCCAGATTGCAAATATAGGATTTAGAATTTATTTTATAGGATTTTTGTTCGTAGGTATTAATATAATCCTAGCTATGTATTTAAGTGCTACAGAACTTACAAAGGATGCGTTTATCATTTCTGTCTTACGAGGATGTGTTGTCATTGTTCCTTTAGTTCTTTTATTAAGTAAAATTTGGAACATGGCAGGTGTATGGTTTGCTTTTGTATTGACAGAATGTATTGTGACAATAGTAGCAGTTTTTATTGTTAATTTAAGAAAGACTCAATTGAAAGTACAAAAAGAGGTTGGGTAAATTATTATAGAGTGACAGACGGACTATTTAACCAAAGGTTTATGGTTTTGACTGAGAATTCCACAATCCAAGTTTACTATCTTTTGCTTCTTGCTTGAAAGTTTAGTTTGCATAGCGAAATAATATCCTATGTTTGCAAGCATAAAACTTTCATGATGGGTTTTAGACTAAAAATACTGTATGGGTTAATTTTTAAAGGGCCTAATAGAAGGAAATAGGGTTATTTTAAATTTAGTATTATACAATTTATGATATACTTAATTTATAAGAATTAGTAAAAGAAAAAATAGTTCCGAATTTTAAATTAGGGGGAAATGGATATGTTTAAAAAGGTGTTGTATACATTAATTATGCTTAATTTGATTCTTGTAATATCCTTAGCAACTAATACTTATATATTCGCGGAAGAACCCAATACTGCATATTTATTTGTTCACTTTACAGGAGAGAGTGCAAATGGGGAACAGACATATTTTTCTGTTAGTAAAGACGGTTTGCATTGGACGGATTTAAATAATTCAGAGCCAGTACTTATTTCTAATGTTGGAGAAAAGGGTGTTCGAGACCAAGCGATTATTCGTTCTGTTGATGGCAGCAAATACTGGATAATTGCAACGGATTTAAGAATTGCCAGCGGAAAAGGTTGGAGTGCGGCACAGTACAGTGGGAGTACATCAATTGTTATATGGGAATCAAAGGATTTGATAAACTGGTCTTCGCCAAGATTGGTAAATGTAGCCGGTAATATCCCGTCAGCAGGCTGTGTATGGGCACCGGAATCAATTTATGATGAAGCCTCGGGAAATTATGTTGTGTATTGGGCGACCACTTCATCACTAAATGGAATTAATAAGGCGAGAATTTATTACTGTACAACAAAGGATTTTATCTCGTTTTCTGAAGCTAAGTTATATATTGATCGTCCAGGTAATCAGGGTATTATTGATACCCAAATATTAAAAGTTGACGGAAAATATAAGTATATAAGAGCATCTAGAGACGGACAGATTACCCATGAAGGCAGTAATTCCATTTTAGGAACTTGGACAAATATCGGAAACATTTCGCATTTAGGATATACGGAAGCTCAAGTGGAAGGGCCAATTCTATATAAATTCAACAACGAAAATCAGTGGGGCCTAATGGTTGATCAATATGCTGCAGGTAAGGGATATCTGCCATTGGTATCGAAGGATTTGACTGCTACAACTAATTATAGAGTGTTCAATTCTGAGGAATATTTCCTAGGTGCAAATAAGAAAAGACATGGAAGTATTCTTAATATTACCGAGAGGGAGTACAATGCCCTTATTTCTAAATGGCCAAGTGAGGCAAGTAGCAGAATACAGTCCTATAATTATCCTGACAGATATGTAAGGCATATTAATTTGGATGTCAGAATTGACACTGATATTTCTCCGTTCGCAGACTCAATGTGGAAAATTGTTCCTGGTCTTGCCAATTCATCGGGTTATATTTCATTTGAATCGATAAACTATTCCGGTTATTATTTAAGAAACAACAACTTAGATTTTGAACTCGCAAAAGATGATGGGACAAATTCGTTTAAACAGGATGCTACGTTCAAGAAAGTACCGGGACTAAAGGACTCCTCATGGGCATCCTTTGAGTCCTATAATAATCCTAATAAATATATAAGGCACTATAGTTATTTATTAAAACTTGAAGAAGTTTCAACAGATATTGAGAAACAGGATGCTACATTTAAAGTTATTGAGGATGGTTTTGCTGTTAATACTCCAAAGCCATCACAAGTAGTAACACCAACGCCGACGCCTGTGAAAACAGTTTTATACGGCGATTTAAATGGTGACGGAAATGCAAACTCTATAGATTTTGCATTTTTTAGAAGTTACCTTTTAGGGATTACTAAAGAGTTTCCTTCTTCAAAGGGGTTTGAGGCAGCAGATGTCAGTGGCGATGCAAAAGTTGATTCTATAGACTTTGCTTTGTTTAGACAGTTTTTGCTTGGGATTATAAACGTTTTTCCTGCGAGTTTATGACAGACATTAATGAGATAATGGAATTAGTGGAAAAAGGCGATGAGAGTGAATCTCATCGCTTTTTTATTTCTTTCAAAGAAATTAAAAACCAGATAAGGGTGTAATGCCCTCAATCTTTATTTTCATACAAGTTACTGTCAACAAATCGCCAATGCTGTCCCTGAAAGTAAATTCATAACTGCTGTTATTACTATAAATGCTACTATCAAATAGCGCAAAATATAGCACTCTCCCTCCAAGAAACATATATTATTATTTACTTCAAATCATATTATAATACTTAATTTGGTAAAATTCAAGGGGGATTGTTTTTACAGAAAGGTGGTTTTTTAACAAAGCTATAAACTATATGGTTTGCTAGGAAATTTAGTTGCGTATTATCTTACCCTGGAGGTAAAATAGTAAGAAGTGTAATGATAATGCTAAATTAGTGGGGTACATTATGAAGAAACAAATTATGTGGTATGAGTGGATATATTTAATTGCTGCGTTATTTACTTTGTTAAGTGGAATAAGGGATTTTGGGGTTAATAGCAGCATAATGAAGGATGGAATAACTACAATAGGTGTTGTTACAGATGTAAGATGTGAAGTAACTGGAGAAGTCTATATATCGACTATTGAATATAAGTTGGAGACAGGGAAAGTATACAAGATTGAATCGCAAACAGAATATCCAGTAGGGAAAGAACTGACTATTCGTTATAGTAAAGGAAATCCATCTAAGGCAGTAGTTTTAGACTTTGATGGACTGTGGTTCTGGCCTTCTTTTAAAGTACTGATGGGATTAATAGTAGTATTTGCCTTAAAGAAGAGCTTTTTTCCAAGTAAAAACGCTCTTAAGGGAAGAGAAAACTAGCGGAGCGTTTTATTCATTAGACAATAATAAGAAACATGCTAAAGCGACATATGAAGAGTGTATATATTTTTTTCTTTCAATTCTGCATATGAGATTGTTTGCAGGCATGAAAAAGCTACCGATGATTATTATGCATGGTATAATAAATTTGTCTGAAAGAGAACTACTTAACAAAATAGGTAATACACATACAGAATATGTATTGCCTGTTATAACTGTATTTTTGTAGAAGCAAAGACTAGGATTAATTTCTAGCAAAAAGAAAATAGATATAGATATTGATTCTATAAGCACAATAACGGAGAAGCTAATTCAATTTATTTTGCAATAATGAGACAGGTAATACTTGGAACTAAATCAGGGTTTTGATTCAATAAAATTGATTGGCCGCAGTGGCATATAATTAATAAAATAGCCATACAGATTTGTGGTCTGTATGGCTATGTACTACTCGTTCATTGCCCGTTTGTACTGCTTAATCATCATGTCCTTAACCTTCATAAGTCTTGTAAGGCCTCTTTCATTTTCATCAAGCTTCATAGTAATGTACTTAATTGTCTCTGTCAATTGAGGGATTAGGGCGTTAACCCTTCTTCTGGTTTTTTCGACCTCTTCAGCAAGCAGCTGTGCTGATTTTTCCATTTGTGCAAGCTCTAAAATAAATGGAAGAACATCGGATAGCGTTCCTATTGCAAGATCTAGCTCGCCAGATGGCTGCAAAACCGTAAGGGTAGCAGTAATTAGTTTGCGTTACTTAACGATGAAACATCAACCTTTTGATTATTATTTAGAAATAAATTAGTCAAATTAGGTAAACTATTTAGCAGTGATGAAGCTTTTATTTCATTGCAACTTAAACTTAACCAGCTCAACCTAGTCAGTTTGCTTAGGGGTGTTAAATCAGGTATATTACAATAAGAAAGATACAATTCAGTTAAATTGGTTAATTTGCTAAGGGATGATATGTCACTTATCTCGTTACATGACAAATCTGTAATAGTCAGACCAATAAAGTTTTCGATTGGTGCAATATCACTTATTTTATTATGGCATAAATTTAAGTTGGTTAAATTAGTCAGGTTACTAAGTGGTGTAAGGTTGTTTATTTGATTATAAAATAAAATTAGGCATTTCAAATTAGTTAAGTTGCTAAGTGGAGTCAGATCTTCTATTTTATTATTATTTAAATATAATGTGGTTAAATTCGTTAGGTTACTAAGTGGTGCTAGGTTACTTATTTGATTATTGCTTAAGTACAATCTATTCAAATTAGTTAAGTTATTAAGTGGTGCCAGATCATTTATTTTATTATTTCTTAAATCTATAACAATTAAGTTTGAAAAATTACTAAGCGGTGTTATATCAGATATTCCTTTTCCAGATAAGTCTAGGTATTTAATATCAGATACATCGTTTTTTATAATGTTTCCTTCAGGTTTGCCGATTATTTCACGAATTGAGGCTTCAAGATTTTTATCTTCAAAAGCCAGGATGTTTTCTTCTATAAACCATGGTGGATTAGGATGTTCTTCTACCTTTTGGGTTACCTTTATTCCATATTCTGAATGATTTCTTTTAAAATAATAGTGTTCTACCTTTTCTTCAGCATCATAGACTTGTAAATAATAAGTCTCTCCACCAATTAAGGTGTGCACTATTTTAAAATTCCTATCCTCAATACTTATATCGTCATTGATAACAATATCTGACAAGTTACCGACAACATCAGTATATCCCACACTCTTAAACATATAAATTCCTGTTGTATCAGGTGTAAACTTGAAGTAATCACAATCATTTTCGTAATTTATTTCTCCATAAACAGTTTCATCCAGAACGAGCTTCCTAGCAGAGTCATTGTCATGTCCAAAATCATCCTTCAATAAGCTTACTTTTACTTTATAAGGCCGATTAAATCTTTTTGCGTACGTTATGAAATAATAGTTTTCATTAGCATCAAGCCATAAGTTACAACAGAAATTTCCCTCAGTGCGTGAATTAGACCATATTGAAGAATGCTCAGAATTAAAAATTTCTGCATAAGTAAATTTTGTATCGATACCTTCTATACAGTACATTCCTGAAATCTCAGGGATAAATTTAAAGTAGTCATAGTCCATATGAAATTGTGTTAAACTCGATATTTCTTCCCCGACCTTAATATTAGTTGCAGTATCAAAGCTGTTTCCATGATCATCTACTAATCGGGATATCTTTACTTCATAGGTCCCTACAATTGCATTGTCTTTATCTGGCAGGTCAATAAAATGAGTTCCATATGGCAGACCATCATAAAATACATCCAAATAATATGTCTGACCAGCATTTAAGTTGTATTCTATGCTAAAATTTTTATTAGTTGAACTTATACTCCTATTAATTGTGCAGCCGATTAGTTCTCCGCCAACATCTATAGACCCCATACTCTCAAAAGTATACGGTCCGGATTCTTCAGGAGTAAATTTGAATAAATCATGGTCATTTATGTAGTTTATCTCGCCTGTGGATACTTTATCCAATGCCATCTCTGCTGCAGAATTGACATCATTTCCATAATCGTCATCAATAGGATTAACGAATATTTTATAAGGTACACCAAAACTGTATGAGTACGTCTCGATATAGTATACTTCACCACTATTTAGCCAACTGGCATAATAGAAATTCGATTCGATTCCCGAAGAATAATCACCGGCTATCTCAGATTTTGCAGAATCAAAAATTTTTACACTGGTATTGGCAGAACCGCTACTTTCTATAGCGTAAATACCTGAAGTTTCAGGGATAAATTTGAAATAATCAAAATCTCCATCACCCTCTGCTACAACCTCAATTTGTTCACTTATTTCCAAATTAGTAGCAGAATCAAATGTACATCCATAATCATCGTCTGTTTCAGATATACTGATGTTATACTCACCAATATCTGTTTTATCCTTATCTCCATAAAATTGACTATATATGCAAAAATAATAGACCTGGTTAGCGTTCAGCAATTGAAACATGCTGAACTTTTTATTTGTATCAGTTACGTTAAATGCTGTGTCACCATTTTCAAATTTACAGTAAAGACCAATATTACCTATACCCTCAATTTTATACTGTCCGCTAACAGTAGGAATAAATTTAAAATAATCAAAATCTTTTACATTAGTAATCTCTCCGTGTATATCTTCGCCTATCTTTATCAAAGAAGCCGAGCTTGGGTTATTGCCATAATCATCTGTCAATTTTGTGGCGCTAAATGTATATAGAGTGTCCAATGTATAGGAAGAAGACTTGAGATAATAGGTCTTATTAGCTTCAAGATCACTTACCAAAAAATAATTTTGATTAATTCCTTCATAAGATGACTTATTAATGTAATTATAATTGCTGTCATATAACTCGGCTTTTGTACTACATTCTCCGTAGCTTTCAAAGGCATAAACACCAGTTGTATCAGGTACAAATCTAAAGTAATCGGCTTCATTTTCTGCCTCAGAAACAGCATGATACTCCGTATCCAAATTCATTTCAGTAGCAGTGCTGAAATCATCATTTCCATAATCATCTTTTAACTGGCTTATGGAAATCCTGTAGGGTCCAGTTTGGGCATAGGTTATGTTAAGATCTGCATTATATAGGCGAAAATAATAGGTTTGGTTTTCTTTAAAATAATATCTAATTGTGAAATCTTTGTCTGTTTCATATTTAAAATAATTGGCTTTTGAATCTGAAAAATTTCCAGTCAACTTAGTGTCTCCGCTTTTCTCAATAACGTATAAGCCGCTTGAAGGTGCAATAAATTTGAAATAATCGGTATCAAGTAAATTATCGATTTTTCCTGTTATTTCTTTTCCTACTTTTAAATTGTAAGCTGAATCTAAATCATCTCCAAAGTCATCCGCTTCGGCAATTGAAATCGCATCAGATGTGTATACCGCTTCTTGCACTGTATACTGGCCAACACTTTCAACTGGTAATCCCGTCGAACTTTCATTCATTGAAAATACAGGTAGCGGATTTGCCAGAGATGTAGTCAAAACTAGCATAGCTAATACCTTGGATAGCAACTTATTCATTTTTTAATCCCCCTAATAATTATGTAATTAAAATATACAAAGCATATCCCGCATGTGTAGGCAGGAATACGTTTTTCCACTTTTTTATTATCTTTTGGTAAATCATATCAAATTATGTTCTTAATTTCAATATAGAATTTCAAGAAACTTATTTAGACAGAGTTGTGTTTACTTTGTTGCAACATCTGTAGAATAATACTGATAATCAGTTTAATAAAATAGAAAAATGCGCTCCATATAGGAACGCATATATATTGTATAATGGTTTGTTTTTGAAACAACTAACATAAATCCTTAGATGAATTTCGAGAAAAGAAAAGCCATACAGATCAAATAAAATCTGTATGGCTTTTTGTTATTCATTCATTGCCCGTTTGGCTTGTTCAATCATCATGTCCTTGACCTTCATAAGCCTTGTAAGATTACCTCTTTCATTTTCATCAAGTTTCATAGTAATGTACTTGATGGTCTCTTCTAGTTGAGGAATCATAACA
>CAYXPB010000204.1:0-9668 GCA_964466645.1 uncultured Acetivibrio sp.
CAATAGGTATAGCTGAATAGATTAAGAACTTAACTATATTAGCCCTTCTATTATTCTGTTCATCATATATCCTCTCCAAAAAAACCGCGGCAAGTAATACATACGTTATCTTTGCAAGATCCGCAGGCTGGAAGGTTATAAAACCTAAATCAATTCTATTTCTGCTTCCAAGATCTTCACCTGTACCAAAAAAAAGTACATATACCAAAAGACCTGTAGTAACAATATAAAAAAATATTCCTAGTGTTCTATAATCTTTGTAATCCAAACAACTTATTATAATGGCGGCCACAATTCCTACAAAAATCGACCCTACATGCACTATAATCATCCTTCTTGCAATACCCATCGGATTTACAGCACTGCTTACAACAAATGCACCAATTATAGATAAAATTATAATTGCTGAAAACAAAATATAATCGAACTTTTTGAAAAAATTAAAATCTTTTGTTTTTTCCACATAATACATATATTCACCTTCACTAAAATTAATAGACTCACCTAATCAAAAACTACTGCCAAAGACTTATATAAACTCAATTTTAGCAGTAGTTTAAAACTATTATTTATTACTATTATATTTTTATGAATATGTAATGTCAATGAACACCAATATTTAACACTACAAAACAGCGGTTATGATGATAACCTCAATAAATCGAGTATTTATTACCTTTTATTATCGTTCTTTCCTGCTTAGAACTTCATTATAGTATTCAACTATTAATAAATCGAGTTCGACACTTGCTTTGTATATTTTGTTATAATCGTCATTATTGTCTATCATAGCGTTAAGCTCATACTGTAACTCTTGAATCTTCATCTCATTCATTTCCCACACCGCCATTATCTTCAGTAATATCTTTTTTTAGACAAATTACACGTCTTGTTTTGCAATAAGCGCTTGCTTTTTGTCCTTATATTATAAGAAATTACTAAATATACGTCAACAAACTATGAAAAATGTAATATAAATGTAATGAAGTTGAAAATAAACAATAATAACAAACCTTTCTAACCCTCCTTATCTGCTTCAGCTTGAACAGTTTTATGAACTATCTCTGCTTCTCCATAAGAAACAGAAGTTTCGACACTTTCTGTCTCTGGGCTTTCTTTTAACTGATCTATCAAAGCGGAATATTCACTTTCTTCTATGTTTTCAGAGTTAAGCCCTTGCCCCTTATCTCTTAGCCTTCTTATTACAAAAATCAGGCCAAAAACAACAATAAACATAACGGACAGAAGCTGTGATATTCTAAAATTACCCAACCAAAGACTATCAAGTCTTAATCCCTCTATCCAAAACCTACCAGCCCCATACCCTATCATATACAGGCAAAACACTTCACCATTTAACTTCTTTCTCTTCGAAAACCATATCAAAAGCAAAAATACTCCTATATTCCATAATGATTCATATAAAAAAGTCGGATGCACAGGAATATTAGGATCAACCCCATAATTTAAATTACTTAACTGCTGTAAATATTCCTTTATTTCATCACCCGTCATACCCCATGGAAGATTTGTGTTTCCTCCAAACGCCTCTTGGTTAGTAAAATTACCCCATCTGCCTATAGCTTGCGCAAAAACGAAATAAGGAATACAAAAATCCAGATAGTGTAGGGGATTAATTTTTCTAACTTTTGAAAATATAACAGCTACAAGTACCGCTGAAATCAGACCACCATATAGCGCAAGCCCCCCGGTTCTTATATTGATTATTTTCAAGAAATCCCCGTTAAATTCACCCCAATTGAATATAACATAGAAAAGTCTTGCCCCTATAATACCAACTGGAGCTGCAAACAATACTAAATCAATAATATCATCCTGCTTAATACCTGCTTTCTTTGAATTCCTCATTGCAAACAGAACTGCCAGAAAAAAGCCTGCGGAAATAATTATTCCATACCAATAAACCGGCAGACCAAATAACTTGCATGCCTCCCTACTAATAGGAATTCTAAATCCCAATTTCGGGAATTCTATATACCCCATTTTTCTCCCCCTTATGCTGGTTTTATTACCGACATAGCTAACTTGTCAGCTGTAAAATGCTCTTTAAATACTTTATTTGCGTACTCAAAAGATATTTTATCATACACTTCCATATAGTCAAACATATTAGTGCCTTTAAAATATACGGAAACAAAGTTATGAGCAATCCTTTCCACGGAGTTCAGCTGCTTAACATTCCTTCCTTTGTGGGCTCTCCTTATTCTTTCATAAGTTTCCCTATTGAGACCCTTCTGTTGAAGAGACGTTATTTCTTCAAGCATCCTTTCTTTTACCTTTAATGGATCCTTAGACTCGCCTCCAAATGCTGAATAAGCATAGTTTTCCTCTATACTGTAATCAAATTCAAAGGAACTGTTTATAAGCCCTTCATTATACAACTCATTGTATAATTTTGAGCTTCTTCCCATTATCATTTCGAGTAGAATTTTTACTGAAGTTTCTCTCATTAGGCACTCTATACCTTTAGAGCAAAAACCGGTGTCTTTATAGCCCATTTGGAACAAGGGCATGGATACCGCAAGCTTCTGTTCTACATAGCTTTTATTGATTTTATCCGATTCATCAGGAAAAATTCTTTCTATTTCAGCTTTGCATGAGGATACAGAGATGCTCTGGTCTATCTGCTCAAATACCTTGCTGGCATCAACATCACCTACCACAACAATAATCATGTTTGAAGGATGATAGAAGGTATTATAGCACTTATACAAAATGTCCTTATTGATTTTTCCAATACTTTCAATACTTCCAGCTATATCAATCCTGACAGGATTCTTTTCATAAAAAGCACCCAAAAGATTAAAAAACACCCTCCAATTTGCATTGTCATCATACATCCTGATTTCTTGCCCTATAATATCCTTTTCCTTTTCCACACTCTCTTCTGTGATATACGGATTTTGAACATAGTTTAACAATAGATGGAGATTTTCATCAAACTTGTCTGTACACGAAAAAAGATATGCTGTTTGGGCAAAACTTGTGTAAGCGTTTGGGTTTGAACCAAGCTTTGAGAATTTCTCCATTACACTTCCGTCCTTCTGTTCAAAAAGCTTATGTTCAAGAAAGTGCGCAATTCCATCAGGAACTCTTGTAACATCACTTTCACCGGGCACAATAAATTCATTGTTTATCGAACCATAATGAGTTGCAAAAGTTGCAAATTTCTTCGAATACCCCTTTTTGGGTATAACAAAGCACTTCAAACCACTCTTATGCTCATAAGTATGCATAGTTTCGTCAATATTTTTATATTCTATAGTTTTGATATCCATTGTTTTTCTCCCTTCAGTAATTTCTTACTTTGACGTTAAAAAATATACTGTATCCATTTCTATATTTTTCGCAATCTCCATAACATCCTGTCTTGTGACTTTTTTTACTTTTTCAATTATATCATCGGGTGAGTCCTTTGTTCCTGCAATTGTCTGGCTTAAATTGAAATCCACCACTTGCAACTGACTGTCTTTGAGTGACTTTATTCCCGTTTCAATACTCTTAACCGAAGATTCAAATTCATAATCAGAAATATTTCCATTTTTCATATCCTCAAGCTGTTTCATTATTACTTCATAGGCCTTATCCTTGTTATTGATTTCTATACCTCCGCTTATAACCATCAAGCCTTTAAACTTCTCAAGCCTAGAAAATACGTAATAGGCCATGCCATTTTTCTCACGGACATTTTGGAATAGTTTTGAATGTATTCCTCCTCCTAAAATACTGTTGTATAGCATCAATTTATAATAGTTTTCCGAATTCGGTCTAGTATTTGTTCTAAAACCGATGGACAGCTTTCCCTGATTGACATTCATCTGTTCCGTTACTTCTCTGACTTTCGATACATGACTTTCAATACTAACCTCTTGAAGATTTTTTGTTTTTCCACGCTTAATCTGCTTAAACTTATCAATAATATACCCTGTCTTCTCTTCGTTTATGTCTCCAGAAATAAACACATAAACCGGTAGAGTTTCTAAAAAATACTTGTAATGTTCATAGAGGTTGCTTTCATTTATACTTCCTATGTCTTCAATATTGCCATAGTCAAAAAGCCCAAAAGGTTCTTTCTCGCACATTACTTCAAGACATTTGTCAACTCCGTACTGTACTTTGTCGTTTACCCTACTCTCAATAAGTTCTTTGAGGTTTTTTGCTTCCTGCTCCAAATATTCTTTTTTAAACACGCCATTTTCTGTTACAGGCTTTGTAATAATCTCAAACAGCAGGTCAAAAGCCTTCCTTGTCAAATCAGCTTCACCATTTGCATATTTGTCGGATATAAAATCCAAATAAAACTGAATTATTTGATTTTCGCCCTTTTTAGTTATCCCACAGTCAAAAGCAGCCCCATATAGTTCTTCAAGTTGAAGGGAAATATCCTGTATTGTTGGAAAATTGACGCTGCCACGCCTTAAAACAGCGGGAAGCAATGCATTCTTAGATGCGTTTTCTTTACTAAGATTATCATGAAAAAATATGTTTACCGAATTGGTCTTAAACTTATCGGTCTTTATCTGGTAAACCTTTATACCGTTAAAAGAAGCAATTTCAAGTACTTGATTCTCCGATAATGTAGTATTAGTCATTTAACCAGTCCTCCAAATTTTATTTGTATTTGTTAAAAAATCAACTTTAGACAATTGTAAGTTTTTTTGAATTACCTTATTAGTATAATAAAAACACCTTGCTTTATTCAATATATGGAAAACCTTTTATTTTGTAGTTTCTCTCAAAATTAATTCAGGTTTTAAGACAATATTTTTCTTAGCTATTTTTTTACCTTCGATAAGTTTTATCAGCTGCTCTGCTCCCTTAACTCCCATTTCGTATGCAGGCTGCCCAATTGTTGAAAGTTGGGGTTCAATAAGCCTTGAAATATCTACATTATCAAAACCTATTATCTCAACCTGATCAGGAATTTTAATATTTCTGCTTTTCAAAGCTTTAATCGAACCAATAGCCATCAAGTCATTGCCAGCAAAGATTGCGGTAAACTCTTTTCCTTGATCTATTAACTCAGACGTTCTTTTATATCCACTTTCATACTGGAAATCACCTTCAACTATAATATCTTCTCTAACTTCTATATTTCTTTCTTCTAAAGCCGTCCTATATCCCATTAATCTATTTTGTGATATAACAAGTGACTTTGGTCCTGAAATAAATGCAATGTTCTTATGACCGTTATTAATTAAGTAATTTACTGCAATATAAGCCCCTTTAACATTATCAAAAAACACACCAGCATCGTAATGCTCCTCCTCAACACATCTATCTAATACTACAAGAGGCGTATTTTTGCTTTCTAAAATGTTATAATGGTAGCTCGTTTCATTCATACTTGAAGACAAAATAACACCATCAACACTTTTTTCAAGAAAAACTTTTATATATTCCTTTTCCTTTTCAGGATTATTAGCAGAGTTGCAAAGGAAAAGACTGTAACCAAGTTTGTTCGCATAATCTTCAGCTCCCCTAACGAGTTGCGGATAAAAAGAGTTGTCAATATCAGTTATTATCAGCCCTAATGATTTTGTCTTTTTTGTTACCAACCCTCTAGCCACCATGCTTGGTTGGAAACCGGATTCTTCAATTATTCTCAAAATGTTTTCCCTTGTCTCCTTGCCCACTCCCTTAGGCTTATTATTTATAACCCTTGAAACAGTAGCTTTGGAGACGTTTGCCATTTTCGCAATGTCAGATATTGTATATTCCATAAACTCTCCTTAGTTCCTATAAATATCGAATCACCTTAACTATGTAATATTTTCTCAAAAAGAATCAAAATGTATGTAAAATTTTTTCGAAAAACATCTACATCAATTGCTTAAATACTAACACAATTTTTGTAATAAGCGCAATAAATATTTATGAAACATATTAAAATGCTATTAACAATGTTGCCAAAATAGTCGATAAATATTGTATCTATTATATGCGAACATTCGCTCAATTTAAAAACACCTAAAAATTAATTGTATAAGGCCATTTCAAAAAAAATTCATTAGTCAATATATATAGCTCCAACCTAATAAAATCAGCTTTTTTGAAACAGCTGTTGAACAGTTACTTTCAGGAATCGCCTTATTAAAGCCAGAATCTTATACAGATAAAAATATTATATATGAAAGGCCAGGGAAACTTCATGTCAAATAAAATTAAATTTATGCTTCTTTTTTGGCTGTTATTAGGTTTAATAGTAGTCGGTTGTAATGAGAAACCTAGTACTATAGGAAACATAGATAATACTGATAATACAGCTTCAAATACTGATAAAACTGAAGTCCAAAAGATTGTAGAAATAGAGTTTTGGACCTGGTCTCCTATGAATGAAACAATAAAAAAATTCGAAGTCGAAAACCCATATATAAGGGTAAAAACAAAATTGTTTGATTATTTTGAATTAAAAGAGGAATACATGAAAGCTTTAACAACCGGTCGCGGTCCTGATGTTCTTATGTTTTACAGTGATTTATTCGGATTATATACGGTGGATGGCTTTCTCCAGGATGTTCTTATAGAACCGTTTAACGCCGGAAAATATCAAAAGGATTTTCCAAGATGGGATAGTGGCTTATCCCTAGATAATAAACAATTGCTATCTCTAACTTATTCTGCTGCACCACAAATTACTCTGTATAGGGCAGACGTAATGAAAGATAATGGTTTTCCGTTTGAACCTGATGAGTTTGCAAAATTTCTTGAAAACCCTGATAATATATTGCAAATTGCAGATAAATTGAAGCAAAAAGACCAGTATATATTTCAATGGCCTTCTGATTTACCGAATATAGTTGGTTTATCTGTAGGTTCTTTTGACAAAGACTTGAATTATTTAAGACATGGAGAACTTTTTAACACAGCATTGGATATAAGTAAAGCAAGTTATTCTAATAATATGATCTTATATGGCAACTTATGGACAGATAGAGGTAAGGAAGCAATAAAAAACAACAAGCTTGTTATGATATTAGAAGCTAATACCTATTCAATAAATGAACTTGAGCGACTAGTCCCAGAACAAAATGGATTATGGAAGATCACTAAACCTGCACTAGGAATAGCGGCGTGGCAATTTGATAGCAGGGTCGCAATAAATGCCCAAAGTAATAACAAAGAACAATCCTGGAAATTCATGGAGTATCTTGTCACTCATAAATCAGGGTTTATGTATGACACCCATGCGACACCTGAATATATTCCTGCACGTCAAAGCTTACAAAAATCTGAAGTACTAGACACCTATCTTGGAAAGCAAAATATTTCTGTTATATTTAATGAACTTGCAGAGAAGATGGCTCCAGTCAAAATGACTCCAATGGATGAAGAAGCAAATAATATATTTAGCCAAGGTATATGGAAAGCATCTGAACAAAATACTGATTCAAATGAGGATATAAAAGAAATATTAGAAGACATAAGCAAAATGCTTAACGAAGAAAAAAACAACTAATATTTCTCTATAATTTATTTTTCTGTCCATAATAAGCTTTATCGCCATGCTTCCGGTAAAAATGCTTTTCTCGCAAGTATGCCGGCGCTTCTTTTATATTACTATTTATACTCTCAGTCATATATGCCATCTTTGCAACTTCTTCCAACACAACTGCGTTATGAACAGCTTCTTGTGCATCCTTACCCCATGAAAACGGGCCATGGTTAGTACACAAGACACCTGGTGTATATATTGGATTTTTGTTCTCCCTTTGAAAGGTCTCAACAATGACAAGGCCTGTGTTTTTCTCGTACTCTGCAGAAATCTCCTGCTCTGTCAGACTTCTTGCACATGGGATTTCACCCAAAAAATAATCGGCATGCGTTGTCCCATAAATTGGAACACTCCTTCCTGCCTGAGCCCAAGCTGTTGCGTGAACGGAGTGCGTATGCACAACCCCTCCAATTTGATCAAATGCTTTATAAAGTTCAATATGGGTTGCAGTATCTGAGGACGGTGAATATTTTCCCTCAACCACCTTTCCATCAAAATCAACAACAACCATATTATCCAAGCTAAGTTTTTCGTAAGGAACTCCGCTTGGCTTAATAACTAAAAGTTTTTGATCCCTATCCACAGCACTAACATTTCCCCAAGTAAAAGTCACTAAATTGTATTTAGGTAAGTCCATATTAGCTTCAAGGACGCTCTGTTTCAATTTCTCTAACATATTCTTCTCCTGTTCAATTATTCATTTATGGTTATTCCAAAAAAACAACTGGTCAACATGTTATTCCAAAGAAAAAATTTGCAATTGCCATTAAAAAAATTTGTTTTACATTTTTGTATCAAAAAATAATGTTCCAATAAATTTCTTTGAAACACCTTATTTAAAATTTTCAACAGCAGCTTTTTCTATCGAAAGCCCTTTAGTATAATGCTCCATAAACTCTTCAAAGCCTTTTACACCTTCAATATCTGGCTCTACTCTGCTGACTGTTTCCCCTGTAAACACCTTATTAACAAGAAAATCTTCGAGTGTTTGTTTATCCTCTTTCTTATGCATGTATGCTGCAAGTAGTGCAATACCCCAAGCACCACCCTCACCAGCTGTAGATAACACTGAAACGGGAACATTAATGGCATTTGCCAAAATATTCTGACCTACATCCTTAGTACTAAATAGACCTCCGTGAGCATAAATTTCGTCCACTTTTACATTTTCCTCATTAAATAAAATATCTAACCCTGATTTTAAAGCACCAAAGGATGAACTAATATGCAGTCTCATAAAATTTGCCAAGCTAAATTTACTTTCCGGTGTACGCACAAATAAAGGGCGTCCTTCTGTAAATCCCGTAACATGTTCTCCTGAATAATAATTATAAGAAAGCAAGTTACCGCAATCCGCATCGCCCTCTAAAGCCTTCATAAATAATGTAGTATAAAGTGTATTCATTTCAATTTTTGCACCAATGGTATCTGCAAATTCTTTGAATAAATTCACCCACGCATTTATATCTGATGTACAGTTATTACAGTGTACCATAGCCACCGGACTACCCACTGGTGTTGTTACAATATCTATCTGTGAATGAACTTTCTTCAGATCCTTCTCTAATACAATCATTGCAAAAATAGAGGTCCCTGCAGACACATTTCCTGTACGCTTTGCTACAGAATTTGTTGCTACCATTCCTGTTCCTGCATCTCCTTCTGGAGGACACAAAGGAATTCCTGCTTTTAGCTTTCCTGATGTATCAAGGAGCTTTGCTCCAACTTCCGTAAGGATACCTGCTTCTTCTCCAGCCATTAATACCCTAGGTAAAATTCCTCTTACCTTCCATGAATAATTTTCGTTTGCTACAAGTTCATCAAATTGATGAAGCATTAAGTTATTATAATCCTTAGTATTATCATCAATAGGAAACATCCCCGATGCTTCACCAGTGCCAATTACCTTTTTGCCTGTCAATTTCCAATGAATATAACCGGCAAGAGTTGTGAAAAAATTAATTCTATTAACATGATCTTCGTTATTCAAAATTGCCTGATATAAATGAGCAATACTCCATCTCTGAGGTATACTAAAATCAAACAACTTTGAAAGCTTACAAGAAGCCTCCCCTGTCATGGTATTTCTCCAAGTTCTAAAGGGGACTAATAATTCATCTTCTTTATCAAAGGGCATATATCCATGCATCAT
>CAYXPB010000205.1:0-9575 GCA_964466645.1 uncultured Acetivibrio sp.
CACCAGCCTTAACACCACAACCAATCAAAGCCAAGTGAACGGCAGCAGTACCAGCTGACAGACAAACCACCTTACGGTCAAGCGGCTCCGAGCCATCGCTCTTGCTGTTGGCAAATGCCTCCAAATCTTTTTCGAAGGCATTAACGTTCGGTCCCATCGGCACTACCCAGTTGGTGTCAAAAGCTTCCTTTACATATTTCTGTTCCATTCCGTCCTCGCTCATATGAGCGAGACAGAGATAAATAGTCTTTCTTTCTTCCATTGCTTTATATTAATTAATTATTATTTCTTTAGTAAGATCTATTATTTGCCAACCACTATTTTTGAGTTTCTCAACATTATATAATTCATACGAAGACTTATGCATCGCATAACATAGCAGATGTGTTGGACGTGACAAACCGACATATGTCATTTTCATCGCACTCTGTATATGCACTCCTTTCCGTTGCTCTCCTATTTCTTTATAGAAAGGATTTGGATAATACGCAGCTGCTTTAGTCTTGGTTGCCTTCGTCTTTTCTTTAATCACATGTATAGATTCATACTTCCCTTGATACATAGTCTCAATGTAGAGTGTTGCACAATGGGTTTGCCCTTTAGCATGATGTACTGTTTCTATCTGTAGTTGAGTATCTTTTTGCTGTGGATTTTCTATATTAGGGGTATATGGTTTGCTTATAAACCTCACGCATTCGTCACTTTTTGTAACACTCATATGTTCTAATAACCAATCTGCCAAAGTCTGCATTTTATCATACACCTCTTGATATTGGGATAATACCATTAACTTAACAATGGCAAATGCCAACAATTTGTATTCCTTAAACAAAACTTTATCTTCGTTTTTTAAGAAATTCAACAAGGATGTTGGCGTAAAAGGTCTATCACATAAATCATTTTTGTTACTCATCCGCAAGCATTCACACATTATCTCATTTATAATGGACATTCTATCCTTATTGTCGGAAAGACCTCGCAATTTATTAACATAGTCTGCAATACTCTCTGCATATTTAGTGGAAGAAGATTCTTCTGAAGCATATTCTGGGTATAAGTCCATTAATCGTAATTCTTTTGGGTTAATTTCTCTATTGTCAGACCATTTCGAATTCCAACCGATAATATGAAAGCCATATTTCTTTTCTGGAATATTACTCAAATTATATGTTTCTATTAGTTCTTCGAATTTTTCAACCAGTAAATTTCTATGTTCATAATCATATACTAAAAGATAAGGTTTAATCTCAGGATTTGTATTTCGTGTACCTCTCACGGCTTGCCCCGATTCACGCCTGAACATAAAAGCATCCACGATAGATGCTACAGGGGATGTTAGTCGCATAGAGTTATTAAATGTCTGTACTTTCCTTGGTTTCCATGCACAATCAGTTGTGTCTGAACCTACATGAAAAATAGATTGGTTAACGTCACCAATACGTTGGAAACATACGCTATCATCACAAAATAGTTGGTCCATTATATCCAATTGATGCTCTTGTAAATCTTGTGTCTCATCAATGAACACATATTTGAAACGTTTTCTAAGAATTGATTTGATACGAGGACAGCGATTGATATATATTTGTGCAAGAACGTAACAATCGTCATAACTCAATATCCCCCTATCAAACATATGCATTTTTAACTCACATAGGATTTCCAGGATATGTTTCCTATTCCTTTCCTCTTTTCCTTTCCATGTCTTAGGTATTTTCGTTGATGCAACTTTAAATTCCTTTTGCCTTGTATAATCCCATGGAATGAAATGATCATCAACAGTAACTTTTATTCCAAAATTCTTTGCTTGCTCAATTCCATTATACTTATACCAAGACCAAACTTTATCATTTCTAATCCATTTATTTTGAAAAGACTTTAGAAATCCTTCCTTGCATATTGTCGTATCAATACGACTAATTGGATTTGAGAACCTTATGTTGTAGTAAGGTATAGCTAAATAAGAATCCACGAAATCTTGTATTGTACCCACAAAATTTGGATATTCAAATAGATTAGGACATACTTTTGACAACTTTTTCTTTATTTCATTTACAGCCGCATTGGTATGAGACAGTACTAGAATTCCATTTATCGCAGAGTTAGGGCGTAACTTGGACAAACAATATAATTTCGCTTGTAATGCTGTAGTTTTTCCACTACCAGGAACAGCAAGCAGGTCACAACTTTCCAAAGCTCTTATGAAATTCAACCTTTCTTGGTCAAAATGATTATTTCCAATCAGCAATCGCTCTGACTCTGCAATATGTAAATCGTCTATTTGCATACGTGGTTAATCGCTTGAACAAGATAATAAGCAGTATCATTCTCCTTTATATCCAATTTCGTAGTTAGATTTTTAATTGACAAACATATTTCCGAAGCTATTGCGACTTTATCAAGACTTCTATTCTTCAGTTTTTCAGTCAATTTACTTCGGAATTTTTCATCATCAAAATCTCCATTGTGTATTTTTTTAAACTCGTTTGTCCCACTATGAACATTCATACAAGCCTCCTTAAATATTGTGGACAATGCATCAGACTTGAATAGACACCATTCGAGAGTCCAATGGGTGGCAAGGAATAACTTGACGTTTAGACTATTGTTGCTGTCTAACTTCGCATTGATGCCATTGAGTTTGTTTTTCTCTTCCACATCATCAAAAGTCCAATCATCCTTGGGCCTTACATCATAGTCTGTAACAATTGATACTGGATAATTCAAGGTCTTTCCATCTTTGCGCATCAGTATTCTTGCATAATGAAGATAAGCAGTACTACCTACATTAACAACAGAGACCTCATGCCGAGTAAGATTCTTGTCCAAATTGTTTGCAAGAACAGGAATAATCATATCTTCCGCCCAACCTTCAACGATGATAACACCCTTTGCGAAAAACAAATTGGATTTTGTGACATCAAGAAAATTTTCCAAATATATGTAATCATCATCCTCCAACTTTGTCCTCCCTTTCGTCAAAGGATAAACATCATTATCTTTACACAACACTATAGAAGTATTATTCATACTGATTTGGACCTTTGAAGCGAGATTGGGACTATGAGTTGTCAAGATAAACTGCACTTCGTCTTCTTGCTGTATTCCCTCTATGACCTTCATCTGTGCCTGTGGATGTAGGTGTGCCTCCAATTCTTCGATTAAACACAACTTCACTCCTTCAGTCATCCTCCTTAAATGAAGCAGTTCTGTCGCCATAAAAAGACGATTCATTGAGCCTAATCCCATATTTGTGGTATCTTTAATACCTATACTGATTTTCTCGAGAATGCTTTTTATATTTGAATCAGAAATCGACAATTCAGACTCATAACCATCAGATAGGAAAGACTTGATAAACGTATCTATTACATCTTTTATTTGGCTTTTGTTACTTTTGGCTCCACCTGTTTCATCCATGAACCATTCCATAATCCTATCATTTGCATTAGCAATGATATTCTCAAAAATATTTTTGCCAACAGCTCCCTCTTGAAACAATTCATGCCCCATAAGAATCTGCGATAATCTCGAATTCTTCTTGGCTGTCAAATCATAATCTGCATCTCGAAGTGCACGAAGATAAGTTGCCTTCATTAATTCTTTCTCATCAGCATTTAATGGTTTCAATGTGCCATCATATGCCTTTACTTCATAAGGTAAAATCTTGCCTGCATTTTTCGATGCCTCCAATACAAGATGTAGCGAGACAATGGCTGTACCTGGATTAATTTGCACTTTATCAGGAAATTGTGCCGCTTCTGGATCAGATAATTCCGTAAAAATTATTTCTATTCGCAAGTTGTCACATCCTAATGAAAAATCGGTTTCAATAAGATGTATCCATTCCATAGAATGAGTTTTTGTAACCAACTTTATTGCGTCTATGATTGCAGTCTTTCCAGAGTCATTTTCTCCAATAAGCACATTGAGTCCTTTAGTAAAAGGAACTGTCAGATGGGGCTTGGTTTCATCAATGACACCATCCTCATTTGTGTATTTTCTAAAATTCCAAAGTCTTAATTCTGATAAATACATAGAAATACTATAATAAGGTTTTTAATTTAGAAAAGAATATAGCTCACATATTCTTTCACTATAGATTTTTCAACACATCTTCAGATACATCTGTACCCAAAAAGTCATTCAAAGCCTTATATGGATTCTCATCATTATCCAACGCTTTCTTCATTACTTCGTATGCTTTAAATGCAAGTATCATAGGAGAATCCGAACATCCCATACATAGCATAGCAACAAACTCTGCAACCCTTCTAAAGTGTTCTTGTTCCATTTTTTAGTATTATGCTAATATTTTTATATCGAAAGTCTGCAATTAGTATGTAGCAGGTAGTGGTTTCGCACCACAGGCATACGCCTATTCATTCGTACCTGCTTTACCTTATATTCTATACATAAAAAAGAAGAGGACTCCCTATAAAATTATCAGAAAGGTCTCAAAGAGAGTCCTTTTCGGTAACTACAGTTCAAACTTATGCTTTGGATCATCAAACATCTCCTCACTATCCAAGATGATAGGCTCTACGTCCACATCGCGCAGGAATACATAAGGCTTGTCGTAGTGGTAATAGGGAGCACGCTCCACACGGTCGCAATTGCCATCCTCCATAATCTTGATAGTATCTTCAATCAAGTCGAAACCGACGTGTGCCATCACACCAGCATAAGCCATGTGGCGGATATTCACCTCTGTCACCTTCATGTTGCCCTCGCTATCCTCCTTCAAGTCGAATGAAAGAATGCCATGAGCAGTAACGTTAAGCTTCTTCTCAAGATACTTGATGCAACGGTCACAGAACTCATTGATACGGTCTTCGTTCAAGAAACGGCCAAAGTGAGTATTGCCGGTTACACGAGAAGGAGCTGTGCTTGCCATAACATACTCTGCACATTCCAAAGCAGCACCCTTCACATACTCGCCATTATAATAGAGCATCTCGTTTGCCAAGTGGCGACCAGTAAGAAACTCACTAACTGTAAACTCTGGGATAAAGCTGTTGATAAAGAGCCAGCTCTTATAGCTGCTCAAGTCATTAAGCTTCAGCGAACCGAGTCCACCAGTACCATTAGTGGCACGAATCCAGCAAGGGAAACCGATTTCCTTCTCTACTTCTTCAAACTTAGGATTGTCCTGAGTCACCTTGATAGTCTTAGGAATAAACTCTGTACCCTCCAAAGCTTCAGCCATGATAGCTTTGTCCTTAAGCGACAAACTAAGAAGTTTGCAACCCATGAAAGTAGGACAAGGGAACTTTCCGTGCTTGTCGTAATAGTCGCCCCATTCTACAATCTCGCTTTCTGGCTGCACGAAAGCATAGTCGATGTTCTTCTCCTTCACCAACTTCTCAATCCATGGGAAGTACTCAGGAGTGTTGCAACGAGGGCAGATGTAATACTCATCCACCAGACCCTTCATGAAGAAGCCCATAGCTTTCTTCTCAATGTCGCAACCGATAATCTTGTAGTCGGGATGATTTTCACGAATGATAGTGGTTATAGAACGAGGAGTCAAACCACCAATACCTGTTACCAGAATTGTTTTCATTTTATAAAAATTTATGTTTATTCGAAATGTTTCATTATGATATTATAGCCATTTTCTACAGACCAATTATTCTTGAAGAAATTCCATCCATTTTCACCCATAGCTTCTCTATCTGCGTTGATGAAATCGTCAACAGCCTTGGCAAATCCCTTCACATCATTACTTTCACAACAGAATCCAAAACCATTGTCTCGTGCAATAGTGCCTATATCTGTATTTGCATCTGTAGCTGCCAACACAGGATTTCCCGATGCCAAATAACTAAGAATACGCGAAGGGAAATTAGGAATAGTAAAACGATGATCCAGGAACATCATACCCACATCACATTGGTCGGAAATCAACTGATATTCATCCTTAGGCATATAATTTAGCAACTTTACATTTGAAGGCTTCTCACTATCAACAAATGCCTTAAGTTTGCCAAATTCTGAACCAGAACCTATAATGATGAAATATGCCTTCTTGTTTTCTTTCTCATGTCTTAAACATTCAATTAAAAAGTCTATTCCTTGGGGCTTTCCTAAATTTCCTCCGTAAAGAAATGTTACTGCCTCTTCTGGAATATCATATTTTTTCTTAAGTTCTATTCCTTCACGTTTAAAGACTGGTTGTTTAGTCGGAACAGACAAACAATTAGGACAAATCTCAACTCTGCTTGTTTTTATTTCAGGATTGTGAGATAACACGTATTGCACGTTTGCAGGACTCATACAACCAATATAATCGGAAATACCATAGAAAAATTTTTCTTTTCGTCTAAAGTACTTGTATATAAGTCCTTTCAGACCTGTGTTTCTCATCATTCCAAGATCGACTGCATTTTGAGGAAATATATCCTTCAACATCAAATATGTTTTCGCTCCATAGTATTTTTTAGCCCATGCAATAGTATTTGCAAGAGTTATAGGAGGGGTAGGATATAGAATCAAGTCAAACTTTTCGTTCTTAAAATATTTCTTTATAGCTTTTTTGAAATGATAATCTATAGATAATGTTGCAAGCCCCTTCTTGATGACATTGGTTGTACCAGTAATATCACCTGTTTTTACACGGAGGACAGTCATGTTATTCCACTTCTGAACTCCATTTGGTTCATTACTCCGACTGTCATTTGAGCATGCAACAAAAACTTTATGACCTTTTTTTACAAATACATCAAGTTGTTCTTCATACATACTTATATGTTTTGCATTGGAAAAAGTCAAGGAAACTAATAAGATATTCATCTTTTTAAAATTTTTAGAATAGTTTTTATTATTCGAACTCTAAGTATTGCCATAGTTTCTTTTAACTTATACTTACCTCCGATATAATTGTCAAAAACAGGCACAAAGAATGATTTACTCCTATGTTTCTTAAAAAATGAAACATACGAACGTTCATCCATCTTTAAGAATGGAGACAAATCACTTACCCTAAGACCATTTAAACTTTCTATACAACTTTGTTTGATAGGTGTATTCCCTTTATCTGTATCAAACCAAATTAATTCACTCATGTCTCCGTTTATACGCAACGCATAAGTCTCTTTCGAAAAGTCCGGATATGTAAGTTTTCCTTCAAAATATACTCCTGATGGCAAATAGAAATTACCAAGACCATACACAATAGGTTTACCCTTATAGAGTTCCGCTCCTTGTGGACGATGCGAATGACTGCCCACAACAGCTTCTACACCTGCATCAATCAAATCATGTGCTATTTTTCTATGCATGGGCATAACCAACTTTTCGCCGTCATAATTCCAATGCATAAAACAATAAACCTTGGTTCCTGGATGTTTATTTATATAATTTTTTACATCACGTACAAAATCATCATAAAATGAATCATTTACACGTATATGGTTTTCGTTGTTATTATTCGTATGTGTGTACAATCTCCAACAATGACCAAAGAAAGCCATTCCCCCTATTTCAAGAGGATCATTTTGTTTGCCGTTGTTCACACCAAAGCATCTAATATTTCTCGATTCTAAAATATCAATTGTACGTTGTATTTTGTCGGGATAATCATATGTGTGATTATTAGCAAGTGAAACAACTACATCTTTTGATTTACTGAAAGCCTCTAATACCGTTGATGCATTGTAAAGCGTCAAAGGTTTTTGCTTTTCGCCATCTTTCAATATATTTGCTTCCAAATTCAGAACAATAAGCTCATCTTTGAAAGCATCTATCTTTGATACGGCATCTATAAAATCTCTTACCTTTTCATAAGGGCAAGCTATATCTCCCAAGAATATCATAACTATTTTCTTAAAAGCATTTCATTAACAATATATCTTCTCTTTCCAGATGCCAAGACTGGAATTTCGTTACAATATTCAATTTTAATGATAGCATCCGAACCTAACTTTTCTTTGAAGAGTTCTATCAATTTCTCCTCATCCTTGAAAGTTACGCTTGTTATATTCAACTTTATCAAATAAGTTGCTTTGTCTTTTTGTACAAATTGATATTGCTCTATACCTTGAAAATTCCACATATTATTGGTAATGGTATGCGGTGATATTTGATTGCCTTTTGTATCAAATACCATATCAACAACACGACCACCAAATTTTCCTATTGCTTTTACCTTTCTGCCAAAATGCGTTGTCTCTACCCAAGCTCCTACATCACCAGTATCATATCGAATAAAAGGCATTGCATAATTGTATAAATCAGTTACCACAATTCTGCCAACTTCGCCTTCACTTGCAGGTTCATCGGAAAACAATTTCAAAATCTCTATGTAATAATTTGCCCTGTTTGGTATAAAAACATTGGCATCTACATCATCTTGTCCTAAGAAACCATTTTCTTCATTAGCGTAACGCGAAACCACTTTACAACCAAATGCTTTTTCAAGAGTATTACGAGTTATATCTTGAAGTAGTTCTGAACCAGAAACTATGCCATACACTTTGCAATCCTTGGCTTCTTCTACTCCATGTTTTTGGAAATATTTTCTAAATGCGTCTAGTGTTGAAGCATAACTTAATACCATACCTCCACCATTTGCAGAACATTTAGCAATCTCATTTAACTTTTTTGCGATTCCCTCATCACTAAGATTATGACAATCTATCAAACGTATATTCTGCAAGAACTGTACTAATGGTGATTTAGCAACCTCTCCAACTATTGATCTAAAGTAAATAATACGCTTGCCTATCTTGAAATTAACTAGACCATTATAGTATAGAACCTCGGCATTTACATGACGCTTCTTATTTACATCTTGATAACAACGAAATGGTGTACCTGTAGATCCGCTTGTGGACATCACAAACAACTTCTCTTTTGAAAAATTACTTGACATATGATTATCCAAACCTTCTTTTAAGTCGGTTTTTCTTACTACTGGCCAATCACACAAGTTTAAATTTGCTTGTTTTTTATATGCATTTACAGTTTTTCGTGCATGCTGAAGCAAATTGGAAATCGCATTCTCTTGATAAGATGCAATCTCTTCGTCATTTAATCTTCCCGAATCTATATTCTTTAAAAGATTATATGCCTTTCTGACCTTACCACCTCTTGCAGCATCAATAGACCAAAATGCTATGTAACGGCATGATTCAAGTAAATTCATAGAGCATACATTTATTTGATAGTAATATAATACCCAGCTCTATCAGCACTTTTCAAAACAGGCTTATTACTGATAGGCTTTATTTCACTAACACGCCAAATGGTATCAGGCTCTTCTCGTTTTACACGCTCAAACTCATCAAGGTCAGCCTGTGTCATGATATAGTGGTTCTCAGCCAACTTTGGCTCGCGGATTTTGGTAAAATCGGGAGCCTTACCTTGGCAGATATTGATAACCATACCCATAAAGTCATAACCACTTGAAAGTGGTGTAAGGTCTGTACCTATGCAATCACCACCCATACGGGTTGCAATCTCCATAAAATAGATTTTACCGTCTTTTGTGATACGGAATTCAGGATGTATAGCACCATACTCAATTTTCATAGCTGCAAATGCCTTGTAGAGAGTCTGTTCTATCTTCTCAA
>CAYXPB010000206.1:0-9544 GCA_964466645.1 uncultured Acetivibrio sp.
TATGATGTCTCCTATTTATTAACTTCTATTGCCAACTATAATTATACTCTAAGTTTGCAATCTAGTAAATTTTATATTACCGTCTGCTTTATAACTTTCTGGTAAACATATTGAAAATTTCTCTCCACCATTAAATACACCAATGGAGGTATCTCCCCAAAACTCTGGACCTAGTGGTGTTGAATAATAAGACAATTTATCATTTGTATAATGTAATTGATAAAGTAGAGGACATTATAATAATCTATCAAATGCCAATTTATCTGATTATTTATTTAAACAGCCATTGGTTAAGAGAATTCAAAAATTTGATCTATATAATATCGGTGGCAGCTCAAAGCATACATATAAATAAACGATGCAGTGTCGTTACAGAAAACCCCAAGTGTGTTATAATATTGCCATGAGCTAAATAATAGAGAGGCATTAAGGAGGATTTGAATGAAAAGATTATTAATAGTTTTTTCTGCAATTCTGCTTTTAAACGGATGTACTGTCGGTGAAAGCAGACTCGATGAAACAAGGAACAAAGAGCCAGATAAAAGCTTAACGAATATAAATACGGAAAGCTCAGTACTCGAAAGTGAAATCGCTGTAACTCCATATAAGCCAATTATAAGTGATGAGGCTATAAAGCTCAAAGCTCTTGAAAAAACCTTTATGGATTCAGACTTTTACCGGAAAGAATTAATGGTCCCGTTGACAGTTACAAAGGATCTTAAATATTTTGTAGCCTATAAGGTCATGAATGAAAGTATGGCAGATGAGAATGAGCTTATTTTAACAGGTATGCCTAGGCAGTTGGTCAATTTATATCTGGTTGACCTGACTGAAAAAAAGGCAGTAAGTATGGGGGAGACAGAATTTATAATAAGCCATGCATGGTCGGAAGACGGCAAACGTCTATCTCTTGTTTCCCATGATATGGTGAAAGTCTTAGATATTGCTGCAGGCAGCTTGACAGAGGTTCCAGTAAAGTATGAAATCGATAGAATATATACCACAAATTGGGGGCCGGATAACTATTCATTGTATATACATCTGGACACAGTAGCAAACTATTATGTTTATAATTTACTGTCGAAGCAAATGGTAAAGACAAGAGGAGGTTTCAAGGAAGGTGACGTTGTCTACCGAGGATCCGCAGAAAAAAGTATTCTGACCAGCAAGGGGGAAAAGGTTGGTGTAGCAAAGGGACTCTATTTAGGGGAAGAACCGGACAAATTATTGTATGAGGGAGAGGTAATCATACATGATATAAACGGAAGCAAAATACTGATTTTTTATAATGGAGGCAATCATGGAGGTGGCACTCTATATACGCTGGAAGATTATGATACAAATACAGGAGAGCGTAGGGTTCTGTATAGAGAAGGTGGTAACCACAGCGTTTGGAAAATATACAAGTCTTCTTATCTAAAAACTACCGGAGATATAATATATACAACGTTTGAGACAAACGATAATGGCGTGAAGTACTTTCTTGTACGTATTAAACCAGACGGGAAAAAGGCAGTTACCCAAGTGCCGTCACCTTTATATACTGTAACACCAGGAGAAAACCTCCTGCATTTTGCAGCGTTTAAAGACGGAGAAAGCTGTTTTATGGACACTGCAAGCTTTAAATTTACCGATGATGCACATACTCAGGAATTTAAAAATAGTAATATCAGGAATCTGATGTTTCATGCACTCAATATATATAGCTCAGAGACTCCTGACATGGAAAAAATAAAGCAAGTTTTTATCAATACTTATGATCCAATACCCCAGGAAGCCCTTGAAAATATTTTGCTTGAAGCGGAAAAAGCGCAATACTGGAAATTTACAAAGCTGGATATAGGTAAGAGTATTACTATGACATTGAAGCTAAAGGATAATGGCAGCAGGGCATCTGTTGTCCTGAACGGGCTATATTTAAGGGGGCCCCATGAGCTGGTTAAAAAAGAAGACAAGTGGTATGTTACCGGATTATCTACCTGGCCCGAAAGCAAAGCGAGAAATGATGTTTACAAAGCTTGTACCGAGTATATTGAAAACGAAATAAAAACAGGGAAAGTTGAGGATAAGATTTACACATCATCCTCCAAAATAGAAGTGGGCGAAATTGAATTATGGGCTATGAGTGACCCGCATAGGGCGGTATCTGCCGATGCAAAAGAGGCTAGAGTAAAAATCATTGTGACACAAAAGGATGGTTCAACTGAAAAATACATGGCATATTTTTCAAAGCCGGATTCCGGAGAAGCATGGGTATGTAAGGCGTTTGGGAAGCTGTCGACCGGACTGTTTCCTGGACAATAAACATTTGATTCATAACAAGCTCTGATGAAGGAGTATAGATATCGTGTATTCTCGAAATACCGGACAAAGTTCCGACAACACCTTGTTATTCCCTTGACGGAAAAAAGCGTTTGGATGATGGATAGCGATGGAAAAAATCAAAAGCTGCTTGCCGGGTGGAAATACAGCGACCCGAATGATGATAGGTCTACAGATTTCTACGGCCGCATTGATTGGAATGTTATGTTCGCCATATTCCTCGAAGCCAGAGCAGCATAGACGCTGCTCCCTAAACATATTTTAAAATACCCTCACGAGTTGATATTTGCTTACTCCTGAATTGTCATATACATTGCTGATATAATAAAAACTATTACCGAAGTAAAAAGTAGGAATAACGCAAAAACTGAAACCAAACTAATCAAAAACGAAAACTTCCACAGTCCACTAATCATTGAAGATTTTAATGAATCAAATTCATTGGGTAAAACAAACCTGTAAATTGAAACTAAAACTATTACTAACCCTAATACCTGGGGCGATTTGACTTGTTTTGATGCATCTTTAAACAGTTCTTTGAAAAATCCACTCATTTGAAAATCTCCCTTCAAACAGTATCTTATTTGGTATAACAAGACCCACAAAGCCTTACCGAGCGACACGGTGTTGCGCGTGCAATCAAATATGGGATTGCATCTAGCGTGTACATTTGCAAAGTCCATGAGTTGGACCCGCGTAGCCATTCTTCTTTGGTGGGGCTACGCACCCAACGAATGGATTTGGGCAGGATGACTACATGCAATACTCCAAAGCCCTGATGATTTTTTCTCCATATGTAGCACCTCCCCTTTACTAAATGTTATGTTAGATTGTTTGTACTTATTTCAAAATTAAGATAGAAAACTACAAATTGGATTTTAGGTGAATTATCAAGCCGAGGCTTACTGATTCATTTTTTTTACATATACAAAACCTAATAAATTGAGCATATACGGAGATAATATTGTATTAGTAACTTGTCTACATAAAGTCAGGAGGTTTTTTTGTGCCAATAACTGTAGTTGTTATTATTCGATCCATTATCTCGTTTTTTGCATTACTGTTGCTTGTTCGATTAATGGGCAAACAGCAGGTTGCCCAGCTTACTTTTTTTGATTATGCTGTAGGAATAACCATCGGTTCTATCGCTTCAACTCTTTCGGTACAGGTGAACGAGAACACACTGGCTACCTTGGTGGGAATGGGGACGTGGACAGTCTTAGCTATTCTACTTGCAGTTTTAGGGGTTAACAACGTATGGGTACGTAAGGTTGTAGATGGAGAGGCAACGGTTGTTATTGAAAATGGAAAAATTCTTGAGAAAAATCTAAAGAGGATTCGTATTCCCACGGATGAACTTATTTCTGAGCTTAGAAGTCAAGGTGTCTTCAATATGGCCGATGTCGAGTTTGCCATGTTTGAGCCAGGAGGTAAATTCAGCATACAAAAGAAGTCTCAAAAACAACCGATAACTCCAAATGATTTAAATCTTCCTACCCATTACGATGGGCTGCCAACAGCTTTGATTATGGATGGTTCTATTTTAACCGATGCTCTGCAATCACTAAAACTTTCAAAAGCATGGCTATACTATCAATTAGGTAAACAAAACTTACATGATGTTACTGATATATCGTTGGCCCAATTGGATACTAAAGGGATTCTATATGTTGATTTAAAAGGAGACAAACCCTATTATCTGATTTCTACAACGAACTAAAATCCTTAGGAGGGCTAACTTTGATGAAGAAGATTTTGAATATAATAATAATTATAGGCATTTTATTAAATATCTGTTCCTGTGGACTCCTTAAAAAACCTATCAACAATCAGACGGGCTTGTCAGAGTATCTTAAACAAACTGAAGATAGTATTCGTGACGAAGATTGGGAAAAAGCTAAGGTAAGTCTTGATGAGGCTGAAAAGGCCTGGAAAAAGTCAAAACCTCTGCTTCAAATAGAGATTGACCATGATTATGTAAATGATATTGAGGAAGGTTTTGTAAAACTAGGAGGGTATATTGAAACTAAAGAGAAAGCAGATTCAATGGCAACAATACTATTGGTAGAGAGCACTTGGAAAAGTATAGGCTCGCTTTAATTTCTTAAAAGATATTTCATTCAAACAGTTGTCTTTCCAAATATATACTTCAATACCTTTTGCTCTAGACAAATTACTATACATATCAATTGCTTGCTCGGAATTGATATGCTTTTTTTGTAAAGATGTCTGCAATTCAGAATTAACATTTTTTCTATTAATCTTCATCATGTTGACCTCATTAGTCTATAAAAGTTAAGAAGCATTGTCCTATTAATATGGTATAATAACTAAAACTGAATTGTATTTGCTAAAGGGTGACAAAATGGAAAATAGTATTTATAAGAGTATTGATAGTCAATCTAAAAAGGTTTTTGAAATTGCAGATATCCTTTCAAAGGTAGAAAGAAAACTTGGGGGAGAGGATTTTGAAATAAAAGGCGGGTATAGGACTTTTACCGATGTTATTAAGCAGTTCTGTGAAAAGGGGCTGCTAGTACCTGTGAAGGTATCGGGGACTAATGGAAGAAATCCTTCTCTACATAATAAATACAGAATTTTATATAAAGACAAAAAAAAGCTAGAAGACGGTCCTTTACATGAACTTCAGTCTTTGCATCCTAAGCTCGATAAAAGCTATTACTTTAAAAATCCTGATGTGTACAGAGAAGACAGAGACTATGTGCTTATGCTGTCAGAATATCTTCTCAGAGACTATGAAAGTAAATCCTTGAAATTTCGGTGTACAATGAATGAGAGATCTTTTGAAGTATTCAATAACGAGAAGTTTTTGGAAGCAAGAGGCAGGGTTTTGCTTAAACGTCTTGGACTTTCCTTGAAGGATTTAAATTGCTACAAGACACTTGAGGCTTTTTTCTATATACTGTTTCAACCTCAGGACAGGCTGAATATACTTATCATTGAAAATAAGGATACTTTTTATTCCGTTCTGAAGTACCTTGAAAGAAGGCCTGATAAGGATTTATATGGTGTAAATATAGATATGCTCATTTATGGAGAGGGAAAGAAAATAGTAAACAGCTACAGTTTCATAAATGAGGTAGCGACAGGAATGCCTATTGACCGGGTATATTATTTCGGTGACCTTGATTTTGAAGGTATAGGAATATTCAACTCTATGGCATCAAAGTACGGTAAGCATTTGATTGTGCCTCATGTAAACCTGTACAAGCAAATGCTTGCAGAAGCAAAAAAACCACCTAAGTTAAGGACAAACCAATCAGATTTATATCTTGACTTGTTTCTTATGTATTTTGATGAGGAAAGCAAGACAAAAATAAAGGAAATATTGTATAATGACAGATATATTCCACAGGAGGCGGTGAATTTTGGAAGAAAGAATAGTATATGAGGGTGCTTTCTCGGATTGCCTTAAGGATTTTAGGGGAAGAATGCAAAGTTTGGCGCCTTTTATTCATCTCTCACGTAAGCTGTCCGGATTTCAAAAATATAATGATGTTGATATGGTTTCGGTAGGATTTTCTGTAATGCTATTTATATTGGAGAATATGTTGATTGGCAGAGAAGAGTGTAGTATTGAGGATATTGCAGGTTTTCTTCAAACCATTCTTAAGCGTTCCTATGATATCAATATGACACAGGAAGAGTCGCGGGAAATGGCTTTCTATATAAGAGATTCCATCTCCGGAGGCGGTGGGGAAGTATTGGAGTTTAAATTTAAAAACCTTGAAAATAGCAGGGATGAATCTATTCCGATTAAGCTGATTGATACCTCCTATTACGAGATAAAAAAGTCTGCTCGTTACAAGCTAACCGATCAGGGAATGGAACTTTTGTTTAAGACGAGGGAGATTTACTCGGAATTTAGAATAAATATAACTCAGATGTACCTAAAACAGCAGATTGAAAAAGGTGTTTTTTCCGGAGCATTGCAAACGGTAAATGAACTTAACCTTCAGGTAAGGCAGCTTCGTGAAAGACTCGAAAACCTTCTGCTAAATATAAGACAAAATGTTTTGGGTATTGACTTCGAAGAACTGAAGATACTTTTTGTCAGGATAAAGGAGCAGTTCGAATCGGAGAGACGTGAGTTTCAAAATATAAAGAGAATACTTAAAGAACAGAGAGAAAACATTGAAAAAATAAGCTATAACGACTTAGAAAAAAAAGAGCTTAAGAGCCTTGGACAGATAAAAACACTGACAGAAAAGCTGAATATAGCGACTTCGGAACATGATCGGCTTTTTAATGACAAGCTAGATATTGTGGGTGAATACTTGAAAACATTGGAATTGAGGCTTCGCCAAGGCGTAAGTGAGTATATTGACTTTGAGAAGAGTATTTTTGACGTTTTGATTTCAAAAAACAAGAACTATGAACCTTTGCAGGATATCCTAGCACCGCTTTTTGTAAATACTGCACGAAATAAGGTTTTTAACCCCTTCAAAGCATTCGAACCCCAAAGGGTAAAGAGTGAGACGGAAGAAGAAAGGGAAAAAATAGATATAGAAATGCAGGTGGAGATAAAAGAAAAGGAAGAGCGGGAAGCTAGGGAGAAAAGGGATTTAAAGGTTATAGCATATCTTGAGGCTATATTGCTTGAAGCGTATCATGAAGGAGATTCCTATTTGAGTTGTGCCATAAAAAGGTTAGATGAGCAACTATATAAATCTACTTCCTATGATTTTGACTTTTATAGTATGGTAGTGATTTTACATCAGCACAAGCTGATTGATTTTAAGGATTTAGAAGAGGTTTTAAGCAAGATGGTTAGAGATACTTCAAACTACAACATAAATATCTATTACCTGTTTGATAGGGTATTTGCTGCTAAACCTGAATTAAAGGCTTTGAAATCACTGATTTTACTGTCAACAGTGAAAAAGATCAACTTTGAAAACGGAAATGAAATTACCGATTTTGTAATTAAGGGGGTAAAGTGATGGAAAACCTGTCGCCAGACTCGGTAAGAAAGGCGTTTGCCTTATATATGAATCTGATTGAAAAGTCAAAAGTCACAAAGAAGGACAATCCAGAAGATTTTGAGGGCTTTGATGACCCTGAAATATCCTATATTATAAGAATTTTTGAGGAAGAGTCAGGGATAATGATACTGAGGTCAGGAGATACAATGTATTTCACACCAAGAACTGATAATCGGTTTTTTGGATTTACGAATGAAAACCTCAGGGATAAAATGGGCTTTTCAAACAATACGGAGTTGTATGTTTGTTACATAGTGATACTTTCTATAATAATAAAGTTCTTTAACGGAGAAAACTACAACAACAAAATTCGATCCATTCTTAAGGTGGAGGAACTAGAAGGCTTTATTACAGCAAAGCTTGAATCTTACAATTCTATGGAAAACAGTGAAGAGACGGATGAAGCATTAAACTTCAATTTTGCAAGTGTGGCAAAACTCTGGCTTGATCTTCCCACCTATGATGAAAAAATAAAGAGCTTTGGACAGTCAAAAGGTACGAGGATAAGCTTTATATATAGGACGTTAAAGTTTTTACAGGAACAGGGGCTTGTAAATGTGGATAATGACAGTGAAATATATACAACGGAAAAGTTTGATACGCTTATAATAGGCTACTACCCGGAAAGCACGAGAAAGAAGGAGATCCTTTCCTTCCTTGAAAGTATATGAAAGTTATGAAATTTGAAAGGATTTGGTTTTTATGCCGCGGATAAACAGATTCAGGATTGTGAATTTCAGATATGATGATGATAAAAAATACATTGCAAACGAGCTTTATGAATTTGATGGCAAGAATGCTCTTTTAAACCTTGAAAATGGTGGAGGAAAGAGTGTTATACTTCAACTGGCACTTCAGTCAGTACTTCCTAATACAAATATGGGAAGCAGACATTTTTCCGACTATTTCAAGGTTAATTCTTCTCCTACACACATAATGATTGAATGGGGATTAGACGGTACAAGATCTGACTACCTCCTTACAGGGATATGTGTCTCAAAAAATGCCGACGGGTTGAGATTCTTTACCTATACCCATACCTATACACTGCCACATGATTCAGATATAAAGGGAATGGAAGTAATAACAAGAGATAAACAGATTATAGGCTTTTCTGAATATCACAATTACTTAAAAAGACTTTCTTCTGAAATGCGTTTGAATATAAATGTATATTCTAGAGATCGTCAGAGGGAGTACCGTGATAAGCTGCACACTTTTAATCTGTTTAAAGAAGAATTTGATGCTATTAAGACTATAAACCAGTCCGAAGGCGGTATTGACAAATTTTTTGAGAATGCCAGAAAATCAAGAAGCGTAATAGAAAAGTTGATAATTCCCAATATACCTAAGGGTGAGGGAGAAATATCGGGAATACTTGCAGAAACCTTAAAAAAGCACCTTGAGAATTTGAAAAGTATTCCACTATATCAGCATAATATAAAGATGTATGAAGCCTTCTGCGATAAGGCTGCCAATCTTCTTTCGAAGCTTGAGGGATATGGAACTACTGTTGAAGAAATCAATAAAGTAAGTAGGGATATTCTAGCTCTAAGCAACCTTATTTGTCTTGCAACCGATAAACTTCACAATGAAGTGGAAGCACTAAAAGCAAGTGACAGGGATTATGCTGCAAATATTGAGGAACTGTTATATAAAAAGGATAGCCTAGATTATCAAAGTAAAGTCTTTGAACTTCAATCATTAAATAAAAAGCATGAAGATATAGTTTACAGCATTGAGAAAATTAGAAATGAAATTGAAGAAAAGGATAAACGAATAAAATATATGGAATCGGCTTCTCTTTTTGAAGAAGTTTTGAGTGCTAGAAGAGATATTACTACATATAAAGCACAGCTTGAGACTGTTTCGAAGGAAAAAGACGAGATAGATGGAGAGTACCAGAGTTGTCTGTTTTTCGCAAAAACTATTCTAATTGAGGAAACCGAAAAAGTTTTGGGGCTTGTTGAAGAGTCGAAGAAAGAATTGGATGAATATAAAAAGGAACATGAAGTACTCCAGAGAGAGTTAAAGGAAAAAGACAGTGAAAGGGATAGTATTCGTGACAGATTGTCTTCTATAAATACAAGGCTTAAAGATAGCAAGGACAAACAGTCACAAATTACAGGCTATTTCGTAAAGGATATGACACTGTTAGTAGACTCAGCTACTGGCCTTAAAAGCCTTATAAATGAAAGGGACAGGCTTTCGGATAA
>CAYXPB010000207.1:0-7860 GCA_964466645.1 uncultured Acetivibrio sp.
ATATTTACTCTATGGCAGAGTCGCTTGCTATTGCAGTTATAGATGCACATGTAGCTCTTGTAGGTGTTGCAAACATAAAATATAAAACACCGGTATATGCAGGAAGTAAATTAGTCGCAAGAGCTGAAGTAAAAAAAGCTTATGATAACAAATATATAGTTTGGGTAAAGATTACTGAGAAGCAGGTTGAAGTGTTCCGGGGGAAATATATACTGGTATCCCTTGAAAAAATATAAAAGACATAGTATTTTATTAAGGTATTTTAATAAAATAAGGTAATTGGTATTGTAGGAGTGAATATACTTGAATATATTGGTAGATGCTATGGGTGGAGACAATGCACCTCAAGATATTGTCAATGGTTGTGTGGAAGCAGTTAAGCAAGCGCAAGGGTTTGATGTAACATTGGTTGGAGACAAGAGAAAGATTGAAGAAATACTTGGAGATAAAAACTTATCCAACTCTAGAATAAAGGTTCATCATGCTTCGGAAGTAGTTTCTGTGGAGGATTCTCCTACTAAAGCTATAAAAAGCAAAAAAGATTCATCTATGGTTGTAGGGTTTGATTTATTAAAAGAGAGAAAAGGGAATATATTTATTTCCTGTGGTAACAGTGGAGCATTGATGACAGGAGCGTTGCTCATACTAGGAAGAATTAAGGGCGTGGATAGACCAGCCTTTCCAGCAATAATACCTACTAAATCAGGAAAGTGCGTACTTGTCGATGCGGGACTAAATACAGTGTGTAAACCTATAAATTATCAACAGTTCGGTATTATGGGATCAATATTTATGAAAGAGATGTTTAACATTGAAAACCCTAAAGTTGGTTTGTTAAACGTTGGTTCGGAAGAAGGCAAAGGCAACGAAATTATAAAGCAGTCCTATAGCTTACTTGAAAAGTCTTATATTAATTTTATTGGAAACATTGAAGGAAATGATATTTTTAAAGGTAAGGCTGACGTTGTAGTATGTGACGGCTTTGTCGGAAATGTGGCACTAAAGACCATAGAAGGTGCTGGATCTTTTATGATGAGTACGATTAAAGGAGTTCTATTAAAAAACTTAAAAACAAAATTAGGGGCAATGCTTGTTAAGAGTGATTTAAAAGAATTCAAAAAAGTACTTGATCCAGAGGAACAAGGTGGGGCTTTGATAATTGGAGTAAATGGATTGGTGTTAAAGAGCCATGGCAATTCAAATGTGAAGACAATAAAGAATGTAATTTTGAAAGCATATATATTAGGAAAAACAAAAATTGTAGAGACAATTTCAAAAGAGTTTTCAAATATGGAGGTGGATGATATTGAGCAAGAATTGTAGTTGTGGAATATTAGGAATGGGAAGTTGTTTACCTGAGAAGATTTTAACAAATCAAGATTGGGAGAAGTTAGTAGATACCACCGATGAGTGGATTACTAAGAGAACTGGTATTTCAGAAAGAAGAATACTAGAAAAAGATAAGCCGGCGTATGAACTTGGAATAAATGCAGCTAAGATGGCATTGGAAGATGCAGGGCTTACAGCGGAAGACTTGGATTTGATCATTGTTACAACAGAGACACCCGATTCTCTCTCGCCCTCAACATCCTGTATAGTTCAGAATGCGATTGGGGCTAAGAAAGCAGCGGCTTTTGATCTTAACGCAGCATGTTCAGGTTTTATATATGGCATGACTGTTGCCAACCAGTTTATAAAGACAGGGTTTTATAAGCATGTTTTGGTGATTGGTTGTGAAGGCTTGACAAAAGCTATTGATTGGAAAGACAGAAATACCTGCGTCCTATTTGGTGATGGTGCAGGAGCGGCAGTATTAGGTCCAGTTCAAGAGGGATATGGACTCATTCATTCATGTATTGGAGCAGTAGGGGAGCTAGGTCACAATATAACTATTCCCTGTTATTATATAAGTGAAGAGAATATTGCCCAAAGAGCTTCTGAAGACAAAAGAGTCTTATGGATGGATGGTAGTGAAGTTTTCAAATTTGCAGTAAAGATAATGGATTATGCTACTAAAAAGGTTTTAGGTGACATTGGGATGAGTTTGGAGGATGTTAAGCTGGTTGTTCCTCATCAGGCCAATATCAGAATTTTGGATAGTGCGTCGAAGAGACTTGGAATTAGTAGTGAAAAAGTTTTTTCGAATCTTCATAAATATGGGAATATATCATCGGCTTCAATTCCGGTAGGTTTGAATGAAGCATACAGAGAAGGCAGATTTGCTAAAGGAGACAATTTGGTTTTAGTTGGTTTTGGTGGAGGCCTGACCTGGGGATCTGCGGTGATAAAGTGGAGTAAGTAATATTAAAAAATGGAGGTAGCATTATGGGAAAGCTGGCATTTTTATTTTCGGGTCAAGGTGCTCAGTATGTTGGAATGGGAAAGGAAATAGCACAAGAGTATAAGTCTTCAGACTCTATTTTTAATCAAGCATCAGAAGTTTTAGGCTTTGATATAAAAAAAATGATTTTTGAAAGTGATGATGAAACATTAAAAATAACTGAAAATACTCAGCCTTGTGTAGTAACAACAAGCATAGCATGTCTTCAGCCACTATTGGAAAAAGGCATCAAACCTGATGTGGTTGCAGGCTTGAGTCTTGGAGAGTATTCTGCACATGTAGCCTCAGGGACTATGTCCATTGGCGATGCAGTAGCTCTTGTGAGAAAAAGAGGGAAATATATGCAGGAAGCTGTTCCGGTAGGAGTAGGAGCAATGGCCGCAATTCTTGGTTTGGAAAATGAAAAGGTAATGGAGTGTTGTAAAGAAGCATCTTCTGTTGGAATTGTTGAACCAGCAAACTTCAATTGCCCTGGTCAGGTGGTTGTAGCAGGAGAAGTTAAGGCAGTTGAAAAAGCAATGGAAATTGCAAAAGAGGCTGGAGCTAAAAGGGCTATGCTACTTCCTGTTAGTGCTCCATTCCACTGCAGTTTATTAAAACCTGCTGGCGAGAAGCTCGCAGCAGAACTTGAAAAAATTGAGTTTAAAGATATGAATATTCCTGTAGTAACAAATGTAACCGCGGAATATATTTTAGATAAGTCTAAAGTTAAGGATTTACTTATAAGACAGGTTAGCAGTCCTGTATATTTTGAGGAATCGATTAGAAAAATGATAGATGATGGTGTTGATACTTTTGTGGAAATTGGACCAGGTAAGACTTTAATAGGATTTGTTAAAAAGATAAATAAAGAAGTAAGGACATTAAACATTGAAGGTTTAGAGTCTTTAAATAACACACTTAAAGAACTTGGAAGTCTGTAGTAATGTTATCGCGTTTAATAAGGAGTGAATAGTATGCAATTAAAGGGGAAAACTGCAATTATAACAGGCTCAAGCAGAGGCATTGGAAAGGCAATTGCATTTAAACTCGGAAAAATGGGTGCTAATATAGCATTAAACGGCAGTTCAGCTTCCGAAGCCCTTAATAAAGCTGAAGCAGAACTAAAGGAAGCGGGTATAAATGTTATTGCCACCGTAGGTGATGTAAGAAAGTTAGAAGATGTTGAAGCCATGTTTAAGACAGTTGCGGAGGCATTTGGAAAGATAGACATTCTTGTTAACAATGCAGGAATAACACGAGATAAGCTTATCCTAAGAATGTCTGAGAGTGATTGGGACGATGTTCTCGATATAAATTTAAGAGGAGCATTTTTATGTACTAAAGTTGCCTCGAAGATAATGATGAAACAAAAATATGGTAAGATTATTAATATTTCTTCGGTTATTGGTGTGATAGGAAATCCAAGTCAGACAAACTACGCAGCTTCAAAGGCAGGCTTAATCGGTCTTACTAAGGCTACAGCGAAAGAACTAGCCTCAAGAGGAATTAATTGTAATGCAGTAGCACCGGGGTTAATTGCAACTGAAATGACAGATATATTGCCTGAAAACGTAAAGGAGAATTATATAAATAGCATTCCGCAAAAAAGGTATGGGACGCCTGAAGATGTGGCTAATGCTGTTGGTTTTCTCGTTTCGGAAGAAGCAAATTATATAACAGGTCAAGTAATACATATTGACGGCGGTTTAGTTATGTAATAATATCTTAATGTAACACTATGTGGTTTTACGTTATAGTTTTACATTTGAATTTATATTTATCAAAAAAACCCCCTGTGGAAGGAGGTGAACAATAGTGTTCGAAAAAATCAAAAAGATTATTGTTGAGCAGTTAGGCGTTGAAGAAGATGAAATTGCAATGGAATCTTCCTTCATAGATGATTTAGGTGCAGACTCACTTGATATAGTTGAGCTAATTATGGCACTTGAAGAGGAATTTGATCTTGAAATTCCCGACAGCGAGGCAGAGAAAATTTCAACAGTTGGAGATATTGTTGATTATATTAAAAATAACTCATAAAAAAAGTCCCTGCGAAGGGGACTTTTTTTATATTTACCATCTCGTTTGGGTGATTCCAAAAAAATAAATGGTCAATGGGTGTTTCAAAAAAGTTGATTTACATTTTTCGCACTGCAAAATAATGTTCTTCTGTTTGGAAGCTTTTAAGCTTTCATGATTGGGTTGGAACTATATATTGACTAGTGAATTTTTTTGAAACACCTTCGGAACGATAAAAATATAAGTTTCTACTCTGGGATAACGAAAAACTTGATTTGATAGTGTTTTAAAATATGAGAATAGGAAGTTGTTTTTTCGTTATCCCTTAGTGCTTTTTGAAAAATAATTGCATAATGCTTTAATATATATTTTACTGTGAAAAATAGGAGGTTTGAATATGAAAAAACGTGTAGTTATTACCGGAATGGGAGTAGTTTCTTCATTAGGAATAGGTGTAGATAATTTTTGGAATTCAATTAGAGAAGGGAAAAATGGCATTAGCTCAGTTACAAAGATAGATGTTTCAAATATGAACTGTAAAGTTGCAGCAGAAATAAAAGAATTTGATCCAACCCAGTTTATTGACAAAAAAGAAGCTAGGAGGATGGATAAGTATTCTCAGTATGCTATGGCTGCTGCAAAAATGGCTGTTGAAAGTTCAGGACTAGATCTTGAAAAGGTAGACCAATATAGATTTGGTGTTGTTGTGGGTTCTGGTATTGGCGGTATGGAGACTTTTGAAGATCAGCACAGCGTTTATTTAGAAAAAGGCCCAGGCAGGGTAAGTCCGTTCTTTATACCAATGATGATTGCCAATATGGCAGCAGGACTTTTGGCTATTCGATTTAGAGCTAAAGGTTTCAATGAATGTGTAGTTACAGCCTGTGCAACATCAACTAATGCTGTAGGAGATGCGTTTAAAGTAATACAGCGTGGTGATGCAGATATAATGATTACAGGTGGTGCAGAAGCCTGTATTACCCCAATGGCGTTTTCCGGTTTTTGCTCTATGAAGGCGTTGTCCACAAATGAAGATCCTTCTTGTGCAAGCAGACCTTTTGATGCTCAAAGGGATGGGTTTGTTATGGGCGAAGGCTCCGGTATCCTTATTCTAGAGGAATTGGAACATGCAAAGGCTAGAGGTGCAAACATAATCGCTGAAATCGTTGGATACGGTTGCACAAATGATGCACATCATATGACTGCACCTGCACCTGGAGGTGAAGGCGGTGCAAGGTGTATGAAAATGGCTATAAACGATGCAGGAATTAAGCCTGATGAGATCGGATACATAAATGCCCACGGTACTTCAACAGAGTATAACGACAAATTTGAGACAGCAGCAATAAGAACTGTATTTGGAGATTATTCAAAGAAGCTTCCTGTAAGTTCAACTAAATCAATGACAGGACACCTTCTTGGAGGAGCTGGAGCGATTGAGGCTATAATTACTGCCCTTTCGTTAAAAGATGGATTCTTGCCAGCAACCATCAATTATAGTACACCAGATCCTGAATGTGATTTGGACTATATTCCTAACAAAGGAAGAAATGCAGATATTAATTATGCTCTATCAAATTCTTTAGGTTTTGGTGGACATAATGCAACTATTGTTTTAAAGAAATATCAGGGTTGATTTTAAAAATAAGCAGGGTTATAATTCAAGGGAACGGTGATTATTCCGTTCCCTTGAGTTTCGGCTCTCTTAAACAAAGTGAAAGATACAAAGGATCTTTCTTAAAATATTGTTTTAGGTTTAATTAATGTCTGAATACCATAGTATGCATTTTTTACGTTATAATAAAGCGCTTTCTAAAATGTATAGTATAGTGTTTGGAAGAATGGAGTTTGCTATGCTAAGACGAGAATCCTTATTAAAGAATATAGAGAAGTTGGAAAACAAAATTTCATACAAGTTTAAAGACAAGGATAACATTATTTTAGCTCTAACACACAGTTCATATGCTAACGAATTTAAAAACGAAAAACTTGTTAGTAATGAGCGTTTGGAGTTTCTTGGAGACTCAATACTAAGTGTGGTTGTAAGTGAAAATATCTATAAGAATTACTCACAACTTTCAGAAGGAGAAATGACAAAATTCAGGGCTAACGTTGTGTGTGAAGCTTCCTTAGAGCATTGTGCACATAATTTAAATATAGGTAAATACCTTCTGTTGGGAAAAGGTGAGGAGTTAACAGGGGGGAGAAAAAGGACCTCTATACTTTCAGATGCAATGGAAGCACTCATTGGAGCGATTTACATTGATGGTGGTTTTGATTGTGCAAAGGAATTTGTACTAAATCAGATGAAAGAGTTTATAGTTGATTCCATTAAAGGTGAAATATTTATGGATTACAAAACACAGCTTCAGGAAATTGCCCAGAAAAATAACGAACAAAAGATCAGCTATGAGATTATTGAGGAAAAAGGTCCCGATCACAATAAGTTGTTTGTTTCACAGGTTAAACTGGATAATCAGGTTATTGGTGTGGGAGAGGGTCGCACAAAAAAGGAAGCAGATCAGATGGCTGCAAAGAGTTTTTTAGACAAAACTAAGTGATGGAAATTTGATTCGGTGGCTCGCTGTGATGGAGGATTGATGATTTGAGGCATGTAAATATACCGATTTTTATACCGCATAAAGGTTGTCCCTACGATTGCATATTTTGTAATCAGAAAAAAATCAGCGGTCAAAGCGAAGAAGTTACAGAAAGCTCAATACGTGCTGTAATTGAATCACATCTAAATACAATAAAAGAGGAAGCCTCCATTGAAATAGCTTTTTTTGGAGGTAGCTTTACCGGTATTGATAGGGAAGAACAAATAAAGTTTCTTAAGATAGCTAATGATTATATAGAAAAAGGTCCTGTAAGGAGCATAAGGATATCGACAAGACCTGACTACATAAATGATGATATCCTAAGTTATTTGAAGCGGTACAAGGTATCTATAATTGAGCTTGGAGTGCAGAGTCTTGACAAAGAGGTACTTGAAAAAAGCAATAGGGGTCATAGTGTTGAAGATGTTTTAAAGGCATCAAAAATGATAAAAGATAAAGGTTTTGTGCTTGGAATTCAGACGATGATAGGACTTCCGGGAGATGATTTCGAAAAAGCTATAGATACTGCAAAAAAAGTTGTTGAACTCGCGCCTGATATTATAAGAATATATCCCACACTTGTTATAAGGGGGACCTATTTAGAGAAGATATATAACATGGGGCAATATACGCCATTAAGTGTTGAAAACACCGTGGATTTATGTGCAATACTATTGGATCTATATGAAAGTAACAAAATAAATGTTATAAGAGTTGGTTTACAGCCTACAGACAGTATTTGTGATGGAGGAGATGTAATAGCTGGACCTTTTCATCCTTCTATTAGGCAGCTTGTAGATGCAAAGCGTGCATTAAAGGATATTGAAGGAATAATAATAAAAGACAATTTAACAGAAAAGAAAAGTTTGATTATACTTGCAGATAAAAAGGATGTTTCTGTTATTATTGGTCAAAAGA
>CAYXPB010000207.1:7870-9531 GCA_964466645.1 uncultured Acetivibrio sp.
CTTAAAGAAAAGTATGGCTATAAGGAGATAAAGGTTTGTGATAATGGTCATGAATGTGAAATTTATGATGTAAAATATTAATTTTGTGATATTGTGGGTTGTTTTAGAATGTTATAGAATAGTAATAGAAGGACATATTAGAGATAGAGAGAGACAACAAAGTCAGTACATAATTAGAGATAGAATTATATTAATTTTTAAGAATTATATAATTTTCATAATTTATGGAGGAGGAAAAGTGTATGGAAGTATTAAAGGTATCAGCTCAATCACAGCCGAAAATGGTCGCAGGAGCCTTAGCAGCTATTTTGAGGGGTAAGTCAAATGCAGAAATTCAAGCAGTTGGAGCCGCAGCAGTGAATCAAGCTATAAAAGCAATTGCAATTACGAGAGGATTTGTAGCACCAAATGGAATTGACATTATAACAGTTCCAGCTTTTTCGTCTATTCTTATTGACGGTGAAGAAAGGACAGCAATTAAGTTTCTAGTAGAACCAAGGTAAAAATTAAAAAGCATGTTTTAAAGCTGTTCTTTAAATTAGGACAGCTTTTTTATTGCTTAAAAATCCATAATAAACTATTCGAGATGTTAGACTTGGAGGCACGAACTTGGGAATCATTATAAAATTCGTTATTACAAATATTAAAGAGAAAAAATTCAGAATTTGAATTCAGTAGATATAGTAAATATTGTGAAGGTGAATCGTGTAGGAGGGTAACAACAGTGATTAAGCCACTTATAGGAATACCAATGGGAGATCCCGCGGGAATTGGTTCTGAGATAATAGTAAAGGCTCTACAAGAAAAAAGCATATATGAAGTATGCAAACCCGTGGTTATAGGTAGTAAAGATTCGATACGAAAAGCTCTATCGGTATGTGGATTGAAAATGGAATTAATTATAGAAAATAATATGAAGGGTGAAAGTCAAAGTCCCGATACAATGTACGTGATAAATGAGGAGACAGTGGATACTAAGGACATTGAATATGGTAAAGTTCAGGCGCTAGGTGGAAAAGCGGCATATAACTATATAAAAAAGTCAATTGATTTGGCTATGGATGGAAAAATTGATGCAGTTGTAACAACACCAATAAATAAGGAGTCATTGAAAGCCGCAGGAGTTGAATATATCGGACATACGGAGATATTTGCGGGTCTTACGGGTACTAATGATCCATTAACAATGTTTGAGGTGGGGAATTTAAGAGTTTTTTTCTTGAGTAGGCATGTGTCGCTTCGCAAAGCATGTGATATGATTACAAAAGAAAGAGTTTTAGAATATATTCAAAGGTCAGCTGAAGCATTGAGAATGTTAGGCTTAACAGGTGGTAGTATTGCAGTTGCAGGACTTAATCCTCATTGTGGTGAGCACGGTTTGTTTGGGTATGAAGAAAGACATATTGAAAAAGCAGTAGAAGAAGCAGTAAAGTTAGGTTATAAAGTTGAAGGCCCCATTGGTGCTGATTCGGTATTTTATTTTGCTTATAAGGGAAGGTATGATGCTGTATTGTCACTTTATCATGACCAAGGACATATTGCGACAAAGACTCTTGATTTTGAGAGAACAATAGCTATAACATTAGGTCTTCCTTTTTTAAGAACATCCGTTGACCATGGAACAGCCTTTGATATTGCCGGTACAGGGAAAGCGAGCCATA
>CAYXPB010000208.1:0-9475 GCA_964466645.1 uncultured Acetivibrio sp.
TTTCCAGTATCGATGATAATGAAATCTCGCCACTGCCTGCCATAATATTCAATTACGACTTTAGATTGCCCTAGAACCCACCGCCTTCAGTGCTTAAAAGAAGGACACTATTTCTTAATAAGTCATTCACTTCATCTGCAAAGGCAATCATTTTTGATGGATTCAGTTTCGTAATTCCGTTTATGTCAAACTCAAGATTATTGCTGCTATAAACCTTCTCATCTCCGCCATCCAAGGTAAAGTTGTCAATCTGTGATTTATCAATGAAAATAGCTTCTTCGTGTCCGTTTCCATCCACATCTCCATAGTATATTAACTCTCCGTGTTCACCTCGTACTGGATTTGATAACAGTGTTATACTAACACCTATTAAGACAATAGCTGAAGCAATCACCACCCAAAACCGTGGCTTTTTATAGTTTAGCACGTTTTTAACCTCCTTTTTACATTCCCCTCACCAAAAGCAAGAGGACTTCCATTGGCATTGAATTTCTAAATTTTGTTTACGCTAAAATCCCTATGCTGCCAAGCCAGCTTTGAACTTGCTTATCCTCAAAATCACTTGTAGCAGCAAATCCCGGCAATAACTTTGAGTTAGGACATTCCTTAGAAATATTGGTTTCTATTTGCCCAAATCCACCGCCACCATGAGTGCAAAAAGGAATGATTATTTTTTTGTTTAAATCAACACTCCGCAAGAAACTCAATATCGGCGGTGCAAATGATTTGAACCAATTAGGTGTTCCTACAAATATATATTCATAATTGTTTATCGATTCATTTCCAGACACCAACTTTGGGCAATATCCTCTTTCAATTTCACTTCTTGCTTCCTTTGTGGCACCGTTGTAAGTAAATGAATAAGGTTTTTCCGGGATAAGTTCCCTAATATCTCCGTCTGTAAGGATAGCTATATCCTCTGCTAAATTCTTTGTTGTGTTTGAATAAGAGTAATATACAACCAACGCTTTACTCATAAAAAGTCCCTCCAAAATACCACTTGATATTTTATATTTATTTTTCTCGAAGTATTTTATCCATAGATTTGCCCTTTGCCAATTCATCAATCAGCTTATCCAAATATCGAATTTCCTGCATCGTCGGCTCTTTTATATCTTCTACCCTAACACCATAAATAACTCCCTTTATTAGAGTTCTTGATGGGTTTAGGAGGGGAGCATCTTTAAAGAATGTCTCAAAGTCTGTTTTTTTAAATTGTTCCTCCATCTCATCCTGAGTATATCCAGTCAACCAGCGAATTATTTCATCAACTTCTGATTTAGTACGTCCTTTTTTCTCCGCCTTTGATATATAAAGGGGATATATACTTTCTACGCTCATTGAATAGATTCGATGATTGGGCATTGCAATTCCTCCTTCTTTTATTAATATTTTAAATCCTTAGTTTACTATTTTATTTATTATATACTTATCCACAGTGCCTATCAAGCCACATTACTTTGATCTAATTTCCACATAAACTCACTTAATACATCCAACCTAATCCCATAGGTTTTGACCTCATTATCTATTATTCTCTATGGGCATTAGCTTACTATATATGCCTTTAAAGATTAAGCTGTAATTTAATACCCATGGCAAAATAAGAATTATATTAGATGGGTTTTCTTTAAACAAAAACCACTTAAGGAGAATAATGATGAAGCTCTGCATTGCTACTGCTTCGTGCAAGGTTTGAATCGGACGAAACTGCACGGAGTGGATTAAATTCGTTCGTTCAGCTTTGTACTTTCAATAAATTGTAATGATTTTATTTGAAAGAGGAGCAAAGCCATGATAAAAAATTATATAACAAGCATCAGGGAGCTTCGTACTTTCCTGATATTATGGATTACACAATCATTTTCGGCACTTGGCAGTGCAATGACAAACTTTGCGTTGGTGATATGGTCTTATCAGCAGCAAGGATCAGCTCTTGCAACATCGCTTCTTGCCATCTGTTCCTATGCACCTTATGTCGTTCTGAGTATCTTCGCAGGTGCACTGAGCGACCGACGGAACAAGAAGACCACCATGTTACTGTGTGACTGCTTTGCTGCGCTTTGCAGCATTATGGTACTTTTCCTGCTGACAGTTGGTAAGCTTCAGCTTTGGCATCTGTATTTGCTAAACACCTTAAATGGACTGATGAATACTGTACAGCAACCGGCATCGGAAGTATCCATAAGTTTGTTGACCCCGCAAAAGCACTATCAGAAGGTCAGTGGAATGCGATCCTTATCCAATTCGCTGGTTACAATACTGACGCCTGTACTGGCAACAGCTGTGCTTTCTTTTACAAGTATTCAGTTTGTTATTCTAATTGATAAATGGAACTTTACCTAAAACCTTCCTGTCGCTATCTGAACACCTATGGATACAAAAACTACTAGAGTATCTACAATAAATCCTAGAATCATTGGCTTAAACCCGATATTTCTGATATCTCTGAAGCTTGTTTTAAGTCCAATGGCTGACAACGCCATTACCATGCTAAATTTTGAGGTTTTTGAAAGAGCAGGTATTAAAGTATTAGGTATAATGCCTGTACTACGAAGGGCTACAACAACAAGAAAAAATATAATAAAGTAAGGGAAAATTTTCTTGAAGTTAATAGATGTATTTCCATGCGCAACGTCTGATTTTGCTTCTAACCTTTCTGTTATAATAGAAAATATTAATACGTATGGAATTATAAACAATGTTCTGGTGAGTTTTACTATAACTGCTGTATTTCCTGCAAACTCAGAAAAAGCATATCCTGCTGCTACAACTGATGATGTATCATTAACAGCGGTGCCTACCCACAAACCATAACCCATATTAGACATACCAATGGCAATACCAATCCACGGAATTACGACAACGGTAAGAATATCAAATATGAATGTTGAGGAAATTGCATATGCTACATCTTCATCTTTTGCTTTGATAACGGGTCCTACAGCAGCTACAGCAGAGCCACCACATATTGCTGTACTAACTGATAATAGATTAGTAAGCTTCCAGTTCATTCCAAACAGTTTACCTATCAAGTTTCCAGCACCAAATGCGGTTGCCATAGTAAAGATCATCACAAAAAGTGAGTATTTCCCTACATTTAAAACTTCAGAAAAGTTCATATTAACACCCATAAGTACGATACCAATACGAAGAACAATCTTCCCTGTATAACTTACTCCTGCATTGAATTGCTTATATCTATTTAATATAGGATTCAATGCCATTCCAACCAGAAGAGCCATAACAGTAGCCCCTATAATATCACCCGGAATTAGACTACTTAAAAACATTGCAATAATTGCAACACAAGCACTAAGCAGTAACCCAGGTACTATGTTGTTTAATTTTTTAATCATAATACACCTCGAAAGTTAAAATACTAACTTGAATATAACATATTATTAGTATAAAATAAAATTATAATATTTTATATTTATATAAGTTTAACTTATATAGAGAGGGATTCAAATGCTCGACTATAGATTACAGACATTCCTTACACTTTGTGAAACTTGTAATTATACAACTACTGCACAAAAATTAAACATGACACAACCCGCTGTTTCACAGCATATCCAGTTTCTAGAGAATTATTATCAGGTGGTATTGGTTTCTGGGAAGGGAAAGAACTTTTCTCTTTCAGAAGAAGGTAAAGCATTGCTGGAATATGTAAGAACACTAAATGCTAATTCGGAACGAATTTTACCCTTATTGCACCGCATTAAAAATCAAGTTAAACCATTGAATTTTGGAGCAACATTGACTATTGGAGAATACATGGTTCCACCTATTTTATATCAAACATTTAAAGAAGACCCAGAAATTAGCATCTCAATGTTTGTAGAAAATACTCATATTCTTCAGAAGATGCTTTGGGAGGGAAAAATAGACTTTGCCTTGCTGGAGGGCCATTTTAACCAAAATCAATTTGAATTTAAACTAATATCCAATGAAACATTTATTGGTGTTTGTTCTCCTGATAACAAAATTGCAACCAAAACTACTGATCTCGAAGAATTACTTGATCAAAATCTTATTCTGCGCGAATTAGGCAGTGGAACCCGTGATATACTAGAACAAGCATTGTACAATCAAAATCTTAGTATTAAAGATTTTAAAAGAAAAATTGAAATTGGTAATATGAACGCTATTAAGGAATTGTGTCATCAAAATATTGGTATCACTTTTATGTACAAGGAAGCTGTAAAAAAAGAAATATCTCAAGGATATCTTAAAAAAATTCCAATACGAAATTTTAATATTAGCCATCCTTTTAATTTTGTTTATTTAAAAAACGCTCCTGACAAATCTCAAATAGAACACTGGTTTGAAAGAATAATCTTTTTAAGGAATAGTTAACGCCAATTACTATACTTGCAATTGGCGTTAATAATCATTATGATTTTAGTCTCTCTTTTAGCTCTTTTATATTTGTTTCTATAATAGATATTACTTTTTTAATTTCCTCATCACTCTTTCCGGTAGGATCATCAAGTCCCCAATCCTCACGTTGCTTACATGGAAGATAAGGACAATTGACATTACATCCCATCGTAACAACCACATCTACCGGAGGAATATCCTCAAGTAATTTAGAACGTTGGGTTAATTCCATATCTATATTATATATCTCTTTCATAAGCCTAACTGCATCTTGATTGATTTGAGGTTTGGTTTCAGTACCGGCAGAATAACTTTCAAATACGCCACTCGCAAAGTGTTTACCAAGAGCTTCTGCTATTTGAGATCTACAAGAGTTATGGACACATATAAATGCTACCTTTGTTTTAGTATCACTCATACTTTTTCCCTCCTTTATTTCGCATCAACCGGGCTTTGGATTCCGAAAAGTGCAATAGCTACAGCAACCAGAAACTTTTTCATTCTCCATAGTTTACCCCCTTACTTTTTGGAGGATTTTTACGATCTCTTCAGTTTTAAGTACTTTCCCATAGGATAACACTTTTCCATCGATGACAAGAGCAGGGGCGGAAAATAACTTTGGATATAGCTTATTAGAAAAATCAGAAAACACAAGAGTAAGGTAATTTTAATAACGTCATAAACAAAAAATTGAATGCTTCCAATCCAACGATTAGTTGTGTCAAGGCCTAATGTATTAAGTCCTATAGCGATTAATTCGTTTAGCCATTTCACCTAGCTCAGTGACCATATCTTTTGCTGTAGAGCGTAGTAAATCAGAAAGACCAACCACACCCACTCAACGGTTTTAATAGTTGCAATTTGTCAGCAATCGCTTAGTAGAAACAGTTATCTGAAAAGAAAAGAGCCAACAACCATGAGTAAAATTCTCATAGGTTATCGGCTCTGCGTCTTTGCGTCTGGCTCTTTGATAACTGACATATTAAATTGTCTAATGTTAATTATTGTTTCCTGCTTGCATTTTGGACAGAACAGCGGGAAATTTTTCAATTCTGTTTCTTCCCGAATTTTTAGTCTTGTCTTGTTTCCGCATATAGGACACAATATCCATTTCTCAACTTGCATTTTTCCCCTATATTCTTACCAACAATTCTTGTCTATTTTGATGTTGGATTTACCGAAACCTTATTCTATCTTTATTTGTAGGTATTCCATTTTTGACTTTTATCCATGTGCTATTCTTGAACAGTTCGTATTCTGCAAAAGCACAAGGCACACCTTTTGCGGTGGCTATATCGCTACTATCCATGAGCTGAAAATGCAAATGTGGGGTATAAGAATTTCCTGAATGTCCTACTTTACCAATCACTTCACCTTTTTTTACTTGCTGACCAACTGAAACTTGAATAGACCCTGTTTGAAGATGACATAAGGCTGCATAAATATTGTCGCTATACTTAATTATGATGTAATTACCAGCAACAGTTTGTACGTCGTCTTTCTTAGGGTCAAAATAGTTTGCATTTTTATAAGCATTAGCCATATCTGAAAACAATTTTGTTCGTTCCCGTTCTTTATAACCGTCCTCCGCTTTGACAACAATCCCGTCGCAGGGTGCATATATTTCTTGTCCCCAACAATAATATTCATTTAAGGCAACTCCATTAAGGAGATATTGCGGCAAACTAACACGATAGGCGGGTAAACCTTTTCTTTCCCAATCTACCTGTATAAAATCATAAGCATATCTTGTCCCTAATTGATTTGTGCCGTGGCTCGGAATTTTTGTCCCCGGAGTATTGGGGGAAAGCCATTCTCCCCTCAAAGGAAACTCTACAATTATTGCTTCTCGCATTTCAATCATTGCGTTCCTCCTGCCAATCCATTCTTTACCGACATTAAAAATAATTATTGCTATAAGCACATAGCCCATTATGCGTATATTTCGTTTGCAACGCACACGTTTCATTCTCTTATTCATTAAATGAGATGTAGAACACTTTTTTTAGTTCATCAAAATATTCATCAATCTTTTTAATAATGCTTTCGCAGTTAAAAGCACTTATATCACCATTACGAATGTCCCCTAATAGTTGATTGGTGAAGCCAACATTAGACCAAAATATAATCTGCTTACACTTTTCAATATCTAAACCATTTCTAAATTTAGTTTCATCTACTTTATCAAATAGCTTAGGGTAGCAGTTTGAATTTTCTTTGCTCGCTCTCTTTTCAAGTTCCTTATTTACTTCGGTGGAATTAGTGATACGCATGAGTTTGCTAAACTCTGAAATCCAAGGATATTTTTCAAGTAATTTAATCTGCAAAAGATATGATTGTCGCAATCTATCAAAAATATCTTTTTCATCATAATTCATCAATTCAAAGTATTCTTTTTTCATTAAGCCGGAAAAGTAATCATACACAATAAGAAAAAGCTCCTGTTTGCTACTCACATAATGAAACATGAGGGCTTTAGAAATTCCTGCTTCTTTTGCTATTACATTTGTTGAAGCATTGTCATACCCTTGTAACGAAAATTCCTTCAACGCTGCATTTAGAATAGCGTCCCTCCGCTGTGGGTCTAAATCTAATAATTTTGTTATCATGGTTACTCCTTTACGCTAAGACCATTTACCTAACAGGTCAACAGAAAAAAACTGTTTTACGATGCAAAATAATATGCTCTATTACAGTCAGCACTATGATGTGTGTAATCATATCCAAGGCACATAGGTGAACGGTAAAACATATTATACGAGGTGAAATAACATGAAGAAAGCAAAAGAAAAGTTTAATTTTACGGCTTTCGGACTGGCTATAAAAGCAGCAAGAAAGGCAAAGGGATTTTCAAGAAATGGATTAGCGGACGAGCTGAACATAGCTCCCCGATACATTGCGTCCATTGAGAACAGAGGACAGCACCCAAGCCTACAAATCTTTTATGAGCTTGTCACTCTTTGAAGTTGTCAATATTCCTTGACACATTTTTCTAGAATAGAAATTTATGTAAATTGTGTATAATGTAGACTTTGCTCAAATCAGTTGGTGGATGTCAAGGGCGAGCGGTTTTTGCTCGTTCATCGGAGGCGTAGCCGAAGACCCTTGACATCCATAGCACGTTCATCCTGTTGTTTTCCTGGTTTGTGCTAACAAACTTGATTTCATGCCCTTTGGCACCTATTTATTTATCTACCCTTGTTATCATTACCACGCACTCAACGTGACTTGAGTGTTCATTATTGATGTCTGCGTTCTTGGGAACAGGTCAACTGTTTTTTAGCGTCTTGGTGGTATGTGGAAACATATCAACGTTTTGAGGTTCTTGGGAACATATCTACAATATAATTATAACACCAACCACTAGGTTTGTAATTGGCGTTATTTTTATTTTAATCTACCTTGCAATTCTTTTATTTTTGTTTCTATTATTGATATTACTTTTCTAAATTCCTCATCACTCTTACCTGCGGGATCATCCAGTCCCCAATCTTCCCTGTGTTTACATGGTAGGTATGGGCATTCCACATTGCATCCCATTGTAACAACAATATCTACCGGGGGGATTTCATCAAGCAACTTTGAATGTTGAGTTTTCTCCATATCTATACCATAAATCTCTTTCATTATGCGTACTGCATCTTGATTGATTTGCGGTTTGGTTTCAGTACCAGCAGAATAACTTTCAAATATATCTCCTGCAAAATGCTTACCAAGTGCCTCAGCTATTTGGCTTCGGCATGAATTATGGACACATATAAATGCGACCTTAGGCTTATTACTCATTGGCCATACCTCCTCTTTAGCTTTTTACTGGAAACCAGTGTTTTGTATTATTCGCTATCTTTACAAGTATCAACCAGTTAGTTATCCATGTGACAAAAAGTCCTTTAGGATTTTTACCTACATCCTTGATGCTTTGGAAATCAACCTTTAGCATCATTGGATAAATCATAAGCCATATAAGAATAGCGATTGGGATAGACACTTCTGCATATTCAAATTGGCCTAAAAAAGTATGGATTCCAGGCAAAAACTTACCAATCAGCACACCTACAATCATTCATAATATAACCCATACTGTTAAATATCTTTCAAAATAACCTATACCAGAAACCTTTTTTTCTCCATAGTTTACCCCCTTACTTTTTGGAGGATTTTTATGATCTCATCAGTTTTAAGCACTTTCCCATAGGATACCACTTTTCCATCGATGACAAGAGCAGGGGTAGTCATCACTCCATATGCTGCAATCTGTGAAAAATCAGTTACATGATCAATAGTAGTATCCATTCCAAGTTGTTCCAAAGCTGCTTTTGTTGCCTCTTCAAGTTGATTACACTTGGCACATCCGCTTCCCAATACCTTTACTCCTGCACCTTCGGATTTAGCGGTTTCTGCTTTTGCCATGCTTTCCGGATCACAATTTCCTCCGCAGCAACAAGATGTAGTTTCCTCTTTTTTATTTTTCTTACCAAACAATGCCATAGCAAATCTCTCCTTTTCAATATTGTTTTAGAATCCAAGATAAAACATACTAATGATTAATCAGCAGCAATTTCCTCCACAAGAGCAGCTAGATTTGTTTTTCTTTCCTTCATAGAATTCTTGTAAATTTTCAGGTAATTCATACTCTCCGCAGGAGCATTCAGCTTCAACCTGCCCAAATACTGCGTTTAAGATAGCTTCAGCAAGCATTTCTTTCGGGGGCACCTCATAGGGTTCTCCGTTATACTCAAACACCCTGCAGTTTACATCGGTACCGCTTATATCACTACAGCAACCGCAGCTATTCTCTGCAACAGATTGACAAATGTCATGACCATTTACACGAATCGTAGGCGAGGAAAGAAGCTTGTATTGCCTTGCAATTTCTGCTGTTTTCATCTCTACTTTGTTATACTCTACTTTAAAGCCAGCAATGCTCAGTGCGGGGGTAAGTGCCATCATGACCTCATCAAGTACATTGTCCGTTCCAATACAACGATCAAATGTTTTTAGATCTAGATAGAGATACTCAACAACAATCTTCTTTTCGGATACCGTTTCACACCCGCAAGAACAACAGGATTCTTCCACTAATTGCTTT
>CAYXPB010000209.1:0-8347 GCA_964466645.1 uncultured Acetivibrio sp.
GAGAGGGATTTGCCGAGGCGATTTCTGTGGCGGAGAGATCAGATGTTGTTGTGATGTGTTTAGGCTTAGATGCCAATCTTGAAGGAGAAGAAGGTGACGCATCAAACGCGTATGCCAGCGGTGATAAACCCCATCTCAATCTTCCCGGACTCCAACAGGAATTGCTTGAGGAAGTACACAAAACAGGAAAGCCAATTATTCTTGTATTGCTTTCAGGTAGTGCTTTAGCAGTCACATGGGCAGATCAAAATATACCTGCAATAATTCAAGCTTGGTACCCTGGAGCAGAGGGCGGAAAAGCCGTTGCAGCATTGCTGTTCGGAGATTATAGCCCATCGGCAAGGCTTCCTGTTACTTTTTACAAGACGACCGAGGAGTTACCTGATTTTAAAGACTACTCTTTGGTCAACCGTACTTACAAATATATGAAAAATGAAGCTCTTTATCCTTTTGGTTATGGGCTTAGCTACACTAAATTTGAGTATAGAGATTTGTCTATATCAGATGGTAAAATTAAAATAGGAGATAAGATTTCATGTAGTATAAAGGTAAAAAATGTAGGTAAATATAAGTCCGATGAAGTTGTACAGCTATATCTAAAATTATGTGATGGTGTTGACACACCAAAATGGCAGCTCTCGGGTTTTAATAGAATCAATTTAGTACCTGGTGAAGAAAAAGAAGTTATCTTTGATATAAGTCCAAGACAAATGGCTGCTATTGATAATGAAGGGAAATGTATATTGACTCCTGGGAAATTTGAGATTTTTGTCGGTGGAAGTCAGCCTGATGATCGCAGTCAAAGATTGACAAATGCAAAAGTTTTGAAGATAGCTTATGAATTAATTGGAGAAGCTATTGAATTGGAATGTTAATTATGTATAATAAATAGTATAAAATATATGAGGATTATAATGATTAGGAGGGGTTAGATTGCCTTATTTACTTGGTATTGATATAGGTACATCAGGTACAAAAACTGTATTATTTGATGAAAATGGTAATTCAATTGCTAGTTCTCTAAGAGAGTATCCGTTGTACCAGCCTAATAATGGTTGGGCTGAGCAAGATCCTGAGGATTGGTGGAAGGCAGTTAGTGGCACCATTAATGATGTTATCTCAAAAAGCGGAGTTGATGCTGCTGAGATTAAGGGTGTTGGTTTGTCCGGGCAAATGCACGGAGCTGTTCTTTTGGATAGAGATCATAAAGTTCTTAGAAAATCTATTATATGGTGTGATCAGAGAAGTTTTGCCGAGTGCGATGAGATCACAAATAAAATTGGAAAAGAAAGACTTATTGAAATTACAGCTAATCCTGCTTTGACAGGGTTTACAGCATCAAAAATTCTCTGGGTTAAGAATAATGAGCCTGAAATTTTTGAAAAGGTTGAAAAGATCCTTCTTCCGAAGGATTATATAAGATTTCGTCTTACTGGAGAATTTGCCACAGAAGTTTCAGATGCTAGTGGTATGCAGCTCATGGATATACCAAAGAGATGTTGGAGCGATGAGGTTATTTCCAAACTTGGCCTTAGAAAAAGCATGTTAGGTGAACTTTATGAATCCTATGAAGTCAGTGGAAAAGTTCACAGACAGGCAGCTGAAATAACAGGTCTTAAAGAAGGAACAGCTGTTGTTGGCGGTGCCGGTGACCAAGCTGCTGGTGCAATAGGTAATGGAATTGTTAGAGCTGGAATTGTATCTTCAACTATAGGTACATCTGGCGTGGTGTTTGCATTTTCACAAAACGTAAGTATAGATCCTAAGGGCAGAGTACATACTTTTTGTCATGCAGTGCCAAATACGTGGCATATAATGGGTGTTACTCAGGCAGCAGGTCTTTCACTTAAATGGTTTAGAGATAACTTATGCAAAGACGAAATGGCAACAGCAGATATGATGAAAATAGATCCTTACATATTGATGGATCAGGCAGCAGAAAAGGTTGCTGTAGGAGCAAACGGACTTGTTTACTTGCCTTATTTGATGGGAGAGAGGACTCCTCATCTAGATCCTGATGCAAGAGGTGTGTTTTTTGGATTATCAGCAAAACATGAGAAGCAGGATCTTTTAAGAGCAGTAATGGAAGGCGTTGTTTACAGCCTTAAAGATTGCTTTGAAATAATAAAAGAATTAGGTGTTGATGTAAACGAAGTTAGAGCATCCGGAGGCGGTGGAAAGAGTAAGCTGTGGAGACAGATGCAAGGTGATGTCTTTGGTACAGAAATCACCACAATAAATTCAAGCGAGGGTCCAGCACTAGGTGTTGCTTTATTGGCAGGTGTAGGTGCAGGAATTTATAGCAGTGTACCGCAAGCTTGTGATTCCGTAATCAAAGTTGTAACTAAGCAGAGTCCAGACATGAATGCTAATGTACGTTATAATAAAGTTTATAGCATTTACAAGAACCTTTATAAGTCTTTAAGCAGTGATTTTAAAGATCTTTCAGATATACTTAAGAGTAATTAAAATTATAAATAAACTTAGGAGGTATGGAATATGTCAGAGTTTTTTAAAGAGGTATCAAAAGTACAATACGAGGGTGCCAAATCAGATAATCCTTTAGCTTTCAAGTATTATAATCCAGATGAAGTAGTTGGAAATAAAACAATGAAAGAGCATCTTAGATTTGCAGTTGCTTATTGGCACACATTTCAAGGTACAGGTGGAGATCCTTTTGGGGTAGGAACAGCTCAAAGACCATGGGATAATGTTAAAGATCCTATGGAGTTGGCAAAATTAAAAGTTGAGGCTAATTTTGAATTCTGTGAGAAGTTAGGAGTTCCTTTCTTCTGTTTCCATGATAGAGATATAGCTCCAGAAGCTGATAATCTTAAGGAGACAAATAAAAGACTTGATGAGATTGTAGCTGCAATAAAAGATCGTATGAAAAACAGCAGCGTGAAACTTTTATGGGGAACAACTAATGCTTTCGGTAACCCAAGATTCATGCATGGTGCATCAACTTCACCAAATGCAGATGTATTTGCATTTGCAGCAGCTCAGGTTAAAAAGGCAATGGAAGTTACTATGGAGCTTGGTGGACAAAACTATGTATTCTGGGGCGGTAGAGAAGGTTATGAGACTCTACTCAATACAGATATGAAGCTTGAGCTTGACAATATGGGAAGATTTTTAAAAATGGCTGTTGACTACAAAAAAGAAATCGGTTTTGATGGTCAGTTATTGATAGAGCCTAAGCCAAAAGAACCTACAAAACATCAGTATGATTTTGATGCTGCAACAGTATTGAATTTCTTGAGAACCTACGGACTTGAGAAAGACTTTAAAATGAACATAGAAGCAAATCATGCTACACTTGCTGCGCATACATTCCAGCATGAGCTTAGAGTATCAGCTATAAATGGTGTGTTAGGAAGTATAGATGCAAATCAAGGAGACTTGTTATTAGGATGGGATACCGACCAATTCCCAACTAATATATATGACACTACTTTAGCAATGTATGAATTGTTAAAATCCGGTGGATTTACAAAAGGTGGTTTGAACTTTGACTCAAAAGTTAGAAGAGGATCTTTTGAACCAATAGATCTTTTCTACGCTCATATTGCAGGTATGGATGCTTTTGCAAGAGGCTTACAAGTAGCTTATAAAATGATACAAGATGCTAAGTTTGAAAAGTTTGTTGATGAAAGATATCAGAGCTTTAAGACTGGTATCGGCAGCGATATCGTAGCTGGTAAAGTTGGCTTTAAAGAGTTAGAGAAATATGCTTTAGAAAATAATTCATTAAAAAATACTTCGGGCAGACAGGAAGTTCTTGAAGCAATGTTGAATAAATATATAATTGAAAGCTAATTTCTTTTTCTTATATGACCCGAAATGAAAGATAAAAGCGAAGGGGCGGAAGTGCCCCGTAGCTTTTCTACTAACTTATTGAAGTTTGAGAAAGAGTTAAAAGTGCAAGGACATGATAATTTCATAAAAAATTATAAAGGTATATTAAAATTAAGTTGTTTTAGATTACTTAGTTTAAGATTATGGAGGTAAGAGAAATATAATGAGTGTTTTGGAGGAAAAGTTTTTAAAAGGTGAAGAGAAAAAAAATATTTTTCTATATACGATATCTAATGACAATGGCATGATGGCACAGATTACAAATTTTGGCGCAATTGTGGTTTCACTTTCGGTGCCTGACAAAAATGGTAATCTTAAGGATGTTGTCTTAGGTTATGACGAGGTTAGCAGTTATTATGATAACGCACCTTTTTTAGGAGCAATTATAGGCAGGCATGCAAACAGGATAGAGGACTCATGCTTTGAATTGAATGGAGTCTTATATAATTTAGAGAGAAATGAATCAAAGCACCATCTTCATGGAGGAAGTAAAGGATTTCATAAAGTTTTATGGAAAAAAGAAACTGAGGGTGAAGAGGTTGGTAATTCAATAACTCTTTCATATTTTAGTAAAGACGGTGAGCAGAATTATCCGGGAAATTTAAATGTTAAAGTGACATATTCCATTACCGATGATAATTCTTTTTGCATAGATTACTTTGCGGTATCAGACAAAGATACTGTTATAAATCTCACAAACCATACATACTTTAACTTGTCAGGAAAAGATAAAGATGATATTCTTGACCATGAGATACAAATATTTGCGGATAGTTTTACTCCCGTAGATAAAGACTGTATACCAACTGGTGAAATTCGCAATGTTGAAGGAACACCGTTGGATTTAACTGAAATGCAACCTATAAAGGCAGGGATATTTAGTGAGGACACTCAGATTGTTTATGGAAAAGGTTTTGACCATAACTGGGTTTTGAATGCAAAGGGAGATATTGAACAAAAAGCAGCTGAAGTATATGATCCGTTTAGTGGCAGGAAGATGGAAGTTTACACTACAAAACCAGGATTGCAGTTTTACTCGGGTAACCTTATAAAGAGTTCTAATATCGGAAAATATGAAGTGCCTTATAAAGTAAGAAGTGGTTTTTGTCTTGAAACTCAATTTTTTCCTAATGCCATGAAACATAAGCATTTCCCATCGCCTATATTGGTAGCAGGTAAGGAATACAAGCACAAAACTATATATAAGTTTTTGTAATTGTATAGGTTGTTTTTGGAAATGACCTTATGTAGACAATTAACATTATTTACTTTGTTTATACATAATAGATATTATAAAATAGAGATAAGAATATAATAATATATGATTTGATTTTTCTTGTTATTTTTATGTTTAGTGAAATTGCTTGTGCGCTATAAGCTATCAGAACACAGGCAGATGAAGCACAATGTAATAATTTTTGTTTTTTTAAAAAAAAGTGTTACAAAAATTACTTAATATGTCGATAAATATCTAGTTGACTATATATTCTATGAATGTATAATTTGAAGACATTCATGGAATATTAGAATAAAAGTGCTTTACAAAACAAAAAAAGGGGGTATTTTTTTATGAAAAGAATATCAAAAAAGTTATTGTGTTTGTTTGCAGCATTGACACTTACTGTTAGCATAGGTGGCTGCAAAAATCAAAATCCGCCAGATGGTGGTAACACAGCAGCTCCAAATGCTGGAGCGAAAGACAAACCTACACTTAAGATTTGGCACATAACAGCTTCCGACGCTGAAGGAAACAGATCCATATTGCTTAATGCAATAAAAGAAGCAGAGGAAAAGTTCAATGTGAAGATCGAAGAAACAGGAACTGAAAACGAGCAGTACAAGCCAAAGATCAAGTCTGCGATGGCTGCAAAAGGTGGTCCGGATATATTCTTTACTTGGGCTGCAGGTTTCTCACAACCTTTTGTTGATGGGGGAAAAGTTCTAGCTCTTGATCCGTATATTGGTGCTGTAAAGGATAAGCTGTTATCTGGAATTACTGACAACTTTACTTATGATGGAAAAGTATACGGTGTTCCATATCAAATGCAGGTTGGACCATTATTCTGTAACACAGAGTTGTTTGATAAGTATAATGTAAAAATTCCTGAGACTTATGAGGAATTACTTACTGCTGTTAGTACTTTTAAAGCAAACAATGTTACTCCTATGATCTGTGGAGCAAAAGACGTGTGGCCTGCAATGTGGTATTATGATGTTTTAGCTCTCAGAACAGCAGGTTCTCAGTTATGTAATGAAGCATTGGCAGGTAAAGCATCTTTTGATTCACCAGAATTCATTGATGCAGCAAAAAAACTTGTTGAGTTGACAAAAGCAGGTGCATTTGGTCCAAATACAATGTCAGTATCATGGGATAATGCAAATGTTGACTTTGCACAAGGAAAAGGAGCTATGCTTTTCAATGGTAACTGGGTAACTGGTAATGTTAATGCAGAAAGTTCAGCTGTTAAAGGCAAAATAGTTGCTAAGAAGTTCCCAGTTATGTCAGATGGTAAAGGTACTGCAACTGAATACTTTGGTGGTGCTGGTGACGGATATATGATTAATTCAGAAACTAAAGATCCTCAACTTGCTGCAGATGTATTGTTCTTCTTATGTGAGAAGTTAGCATTTGACATGTATGAACAAAACACAGGTTTGCCAGGATGGAATGTATCAGTTGATGAGTCTAAGATATCACCTCTTACAAAAGAGATCTCAGACATGACAAAAGACAGTACTGGTTGGACCCTCTGGTGGGACGTTTTCTTGGAAGGTGCAGCTGCTGACACACACAAAAATCTAGTAGTTGAACTTATGGCTGGAGAAGTAACTCCTGAGAATTTTGCAAAAGAAATGCAAAAGTTGAATACTAAATAAAAGACTTTGAGATTAGGCTAACATTACAATGCGGTCACATAGAATTTGATAGTCAAATTTTGTGTGACCGTAAAAGCTTTTGAATTTAAATTTTATTTTTTTTACTTATTAGTATATTTATGCAATAAATTTTCTTGGGGGTTGAAAGTGTATGGATAAAGTATTGAGAGATAAAAAAGCAATATGTGTATTTGTATTACCGGCATTTATATTTTTCTTTGCTATGGTAATTATTCCGATTTTTATGTCTGGTTATTACAGCTTTTTAAAATGGGATGGTATGAGTAAAGGTGTATTTGTATGGTTTCAAAACTATGTAGATCTTTTTACATCTTACAACAATGAATTTCCAAAATCTATAGCTAATTCTCTTGTATTAGCAGGCTTATCGGTATTTATTCAGCTACCGATTTCTTTGACGTTGGCATTAATACTTGCTAGAGGAATAAAGGGTGAGAAATTTTACAGAACTGTGTACTTTATTCCAGTAATTATTTCTACTGTTGTTATAGGACAGCTTTGGTCAAAGATATATCATTATGAGTATGGAATAGTAAATATGTTTCTTAGAAACTTCGGTCTTGAAAATTTAGTTCGTGACTGGCTTGGTGATAAGGGTACTGCATTGATATGTGTGTTTGTTGTAATAGTGTGGCAATATATAGGTTACCATATGTTGCTAATGTATTCTTCTGCGAAATCAATACCAGAAGACTTATATGAAGCTGCAAAAATAGATGGGGCATCTGAATTGACTACAGCATTTAAAATAACAATTCCACTTATGAAACCTATTTTGAATGTTTGTGTTACTTATGCAATAGTCGGATCTTTAAAAACTTTCGATTTGATTTGGGTTCTTACAGGTGGAGGACCGCTTAAGTCAACAGAAGTTCCAAGTACTCTGATGTATAATACTATATTCTTCAAAAATCAATTTGGTTATGGAAGTGCCATGGCTTTATTTATTGTTATTGAATGTTTGGTATTAACTGTTGTGGTTCAGAGAATATTTAAGTCTGAAAGTTATATTTAGGGGGTGAACGGGGATGAAATTAAAAAACAAACTAACAAAGAAAAAAGTTATATTTGGTATAATAAGTATAATTCTTATCGCTTTTGCTATAATACAGATATATCCACTAATATGGTTGTTGATGTTTTCATTAAAAGACAATGCACAAATATATGGTGGAAATGTAATGGGACTGCCGACAAAGTTTATGTGGGGCAACTATAAAAATGCATTAACAAGTGGGAATGTTTGGGTATACACAATTAATAGTGCTTTAGTTACAGCTGTTACCATAGTAGTATCGGGTGTTATTGGAGTTATGGCGTCATATGCCATTGCAAGAATGAAATGGAAGCTCAGTAATATCACCCTTACAATATTTTTATTAGGTATAATGATTCCGATTCACTCTGCTTTGCTACCTCTATTTATAATTTTGAATAAAACAAATCTTTTAGATAAACCTATAGCTCTAATTATTCCATATATTGCGTATGCACTTCCTATGTGTATATTTGTTTGTGTGGGATTTCTTAAGAGCATACCAAAAGAAATGGAAGAATCCGCGTTTTTGGATGGATGCTCAATATACAGGTC
>CAYXPB010000209.1:8357-9469 GCA_964466645.1 uncultured Acetivibrio sp.
CCTTTAATAAAACCAGCGGTTGCAACGGTTTCAATATTTACTTACTTACAAGCATGGAATGAACTTATGTTTGCTAGTACATTTATAAATGATACTAAGTATAAGACGTTACCAGTTGGTATAATGTCTATGTCTGGGCAGTATTCTACAGAGTGGGGACCAATTGGTGCAGGTTTGGTAATTGCAACAATTCCTACAATTGTCATATATATAATGATGAGTAATCAAGTTCAAGCAAGTTTGACGAATGGAGCAGTAAAAGGTTAATTTGATGAGATTATAAAAAGTTTTGTATTTTATGTTATAGTCGTTGGTGTTTTTAAAAACTTAGGGGGCTCTTTAGCCCCCTTTGCTTTTAATATTTTTAAGGGAATAAGCTAGGAGAGAATAGTAATGGCAAAAATTAAATTAGATAAAAGTGACAAAGATCGAGCAAAAGATGAAATAAGAAAGTATTTTTCAACTGAAAGAGAAGAAAATATAGGAGATTTGGCAGCTGAATTACTTCTAGACTTTTTTACCGATAAGGTTGCTCCATATTTTTATAATCAAGGTGTAAAAGATGCGCATAAGTATATGCTTGATAAGCTAGAAGATATGTATGGGCTTGAAAGATAGTGGATTTAGGCCATTTCAAAGTTGTTTTTGGAATCAACTAATGTTATTTGGAAAGGATTACGGATGAACCGTTATAAAAGGATGGCATTAAAGATATTATCATATTCTCGAAGAAACCTTAAAAAGTATTATAAAGTTCAACGCAAGTTTCTCAACATGATCAATATTTATTTAGGGCCTAAATACGGACTTTTAGATCATAAAATTATGATAGGTGAAAGGGAAATCCCTGTCAGAATATTTCGACCTATTAAAAGTGAAACCTCCGGAGTTATGGTTTTTTTTCATGGAGGTGGCTGGGTAACAGGGAATATTGATACCTATACCAATGTTTGTGTCAATATGGCCAATCAGACTAGAAATATTGTAATATCTGTAGACTATCGACTTGCACCGGAACATCCATTTCCTGAGGGTCTTGAGGACTGTTACAATGTAACTGCAGAGATTTTTCAAAATCTTGATTTACTAAATTGTAAAGCAAGTGATATAAC
>CAYXPB010000210.1:0-9466 GCA_964466645.1 uncultured Acetivibrio sp.
TATGAATAGGAAATTGGTCGTGTTGATTATTTTAGCATTTGTATTTACAATGGGGCTAGGTTTTGCGGCCTTTGATACCGGAAGCATTTGTGCTGCTCCGACTTTTGAAAGGGTTGATTTTACATCAGCAGTTGTGACGGTATCGCTTTTAAATGTTAGGCAGGGACCTTCTACAAATTTCCCTATTATTTGTGTACTTAAGAAAAATCAATGGGTAAAAGTTTTGGGAAAAATAGGGGATTGGTATGCGGTTTATGAACCCGAAACAAGGTGTGTAGGTGCCGTTTCGGGGCAGTACATTAAGTCGGCATCAGCTAATTCAAAGACAACAAATCCAACAAAGGCAACAACTCCACCAAAAAGCTCAACTGGAACCACAAAGACTTCAGCACCAAAGGTTGTAACTACACCGAATGCACCGCCGGCTATCATTACTACGCCTATTACAGGTGTAAGTCAGGATGAGCAAACGTTACTTGGACTCGTGAACAAGGCGAGGGCAGATGCAGGTGTGGGACCGCTTAAATTTGATGAAAAGCTTATGGAAGTAGCAAGATTGAAAGCAAAAGATATGGTTGACAATAATTATTTCTCCCATCAGTCCCCAACTTACGGATCACCATTTGATATGATGAGGCAGTTTGGTGTAAGTTTCAAGACTGCTGGGGAAAACATAGCAGGGAACAGCACTGTAGAAGGTGCATTTAAGGCCTGGATGAATTCAGAGGGGCATAAAAAGAATATTCTAAATTCCGGATTTAATTACACAGGAATTGGTATTGTGGATAGCTCAAAGTATGGCAAAATGCTCGTGCAACAATTTATTGGCAAGTAATAAAACTTACTGTTGAAGATGTAATAAAAGTTATACCTGTATAGTTAATACAAAGTCCCCAGATAGTACGGAATTTTCTGGGGACTTTCACATGCCTTTTTATGAGAGCTTTTTACCCGTGAGAATAATACTGCTAAAGTCTGGAGTGACTTTAAATTCTTTCTCATTAAGGTAACTTAGAATACCGCTGTTTTTAGAGAACTCAAACTTAAGTTTATAAGCCCAGAGAGCTTGATACTTTAACTTTAAGGCACGGTTAAATGTGTTATCACCATATTTGCCGTCACCAACTATCGGATGACCTATATAGGACATATGTGCTCTGATTTGATGCGTTCGCCCTGTAACTAATTCGACTTCCAACAAACTTGCGGTTTCTCCGACTACTATGTTTTCAATGGGTGAGAGTGCTTTGTATTTAGTTATTATCTCTAAGGAATGTTTTGTTTTATAGTCGTTAATGTATACCCTGCTTTTGCGTTCATCCTTTTCAAGGAACGCTTTAAGTACTGCCTGGGGTTTTTCCATTTTACCTCTGACAATACACTGATAATACTTTTTAACTTCCTTGTTTTTTATTTTCTCCAGCATAACCTTTAAGGCTTCGTTGTTTTTAGCGATTATTACAAGCCCGCCAGTATTGCGGTCAAGTCTATGGCATAGAGCAGGTGTAGAAACCTGTGAATTCATTCCGTTTTCATTATTTTGTATATAGGTTGTGACAAGGTCGATTAAAGTATTGTCTGTACTGTCTTTATCGGGATGAACAGGTATTCCTTGCTTTTTATTAACTATAAGAATGTTTTTGTCTTCAAATACGACTGTAAAAGCCTTAGTATGGTCTAAAGGTTCGGATGGAGCTTTGCCGTAAAGAATTTCGTCAATAATATACACTTCAACAATATCGCCTAAGTTTGTAATATAGTCATCCTTAATCCTTATACCGTTTACCTTTACATCTTTTTTTCTAAACGCCTTATACATAAAACTTTGAGGCATTTTTGGATATTTATCCTTAAGTAATTTATCAATGCGTTTATTAGCGCTATCTTTTTCTATTTTCAGTGTTTGCATATTACTCCCTTAAAAAGACTCTCCTTTAGGAGAGTCTTTAGTTTTTATGAATTAATAATCGTCTTAATCTTTTCAAGATACTTCTCCGAGATTATATCGGCGACGTTTGGTGTGTCTCCCTCCGAATATATCCTGCATAGAGGAAGATCCGCATCGGGAAGGATAAGTACCCAGCCGTTTTTTAGTATAAATCTTACACCATCTAGCAACTCTACCTTTTCACCGTTCTTTTCGGTTATTAGGGTTCTCATAACTCTCCCTTTTAATTCCCAAGGACAGAAGATTTTCTTTTTGCTCACATAGAAATCTGGAATCTCCTTAAGTATATCAGATAAAGTTGTGCTTTTCATGCATAAGAATTCAAGAATTTTAATAAGTCCTGCAAGAGCGTCGAAGTTCAATAGAAATTGATTCATGTTTTCCCTGTTTTTAAATAGATTATAATTTAGCATTTGTTCCATAACGGCTTGAGGCGATGTTTTTGTGCGTACAACTTTTCCTTTGTGTTTTTGAGCCATAATTTCAATAACTGATGGAGCTGTTATAGGTACAACCACTTTTGAACCCGGATTGCTCTTAAAAGAAATAAGGGAGGTAAGTGAGATGAAAAGATCATCTTTTACTATGTTCCCGTTTTTGTCAATAAGGACAAGGGTTTCACCGTTGCTATCTATAAAGGCTGCAAAGTTTGCGTCGTTACTTTTGATTTCATCGACAATAGTGTCAATTTCATTCAAGTTAGAAGATGAAAAGCTTGCAACTTTACATCCAAGGTCGGTGAGCATAGGAACTACTATCGATATAACAAAATCCGAAGGTGAAACTACACAAATTTTAGGGGAGTTGCTCCTTATAGCATCGGTATCAATTTCGTTGAGTATGGATCTTACATAATAATTTTTAAAGTCAGTAATATTGTTTAGCCGACTGATTTCCTCACCGGAACAGCGTTTAAAATCTTCACGGAAAAAGGAGTTTTCGATCTTTCGTTCCAAAACCCTACTTATACTTGCCCCTTTTGCATCCATAAAATCTACTCTTAGTTTGTTTGGATTGTCGTCGCTAAGTTTTATATGTATTCCTCCTTCAACAGAGAGGAAACTGATAGCGTGTCTTGAAATTGGGGTCAGCAGACTGCTCATGTTAAATACCTCTACACCCACAGAGAGCATACCAGAAATAAAGGCATGTTTGAACATCCGTGCAGAGTTAGAAGTAGTTGAGCTAACAATAACCTTTGAACCTTTTTTGAATATTGAACCATAAGCTGCTCCTAAACGGGTTGCAAACTCAGGCGAAATGTCAACATTAATTATACCCGACAGACCGTTTTCACCGAAAATTGTTTTGGAATGCCTTGAACCCCAGATGATGTTTCTGTCAACAATTGCTAATGAGTCTACCGTTTTTTGTGGCCAGATACTTACATTTGGCTTTATAATAGCTCTTTCATTTATGATACAATTATCTCCTACTACCGCGTTTTCAAATATACGCACATAATGCTTAAGATTAACTTTATTACAAAGTATAGCTCCCCTTATTTCAGAACCATATTCAATATAGTTTCCGTTCCACAGCACACTTCTTTTAATACTTGCTTCATCTTCTATTACATTATTGTTGCCTAAAATGCTGAAACTATCAATTACAGCTTTGCTTCCGATACGGCAATTGTCACCTATTAAACAGGGAGCATTTATTACTGCTTGAGAATCAATGATCGCACCAGAACCTACCCAAACACCTTCCTTGATCTCAGTTAAAGCTATATTTAGCTTTACTTTACCCTCGAGGGCATCATAGTGGGCTTGAAGATATGCCTGAAGGTCTCCAATATCACACCAATAATCTGACATGATATAGCCAAACATAGGCTCTTTCTTTTCCAGCAATAAGGGAAATAAATCTTGGCTGAAATCTGTCTTTTGACCCTGTTCTAGGTAATCCATTATTTCCGGCTCTAGTATGTAAGTGCCGGTATTTACAGTATCACTGAAAACCTCACTCCAACTTGGTTTTTCAAGGAAACCGGTTATTGCTGCCTTTTTATCGGTAATGACAACACCGTATTCTAAGGGTACGTCAACTCTTGTTAAAACCAGAGTGGCTTTTGATTCTTTTGACCTATGGAATTCTATAGCTTTGGTAATATCCATATCTGTGAGTGAATCACCGCTAATTACAATAAAAGTTTCATCAAGGAAGTTCCCGGCATTTTTAACACTGCCTGCAGTTCCTAAGGGGGTATCTTCCGTAAAGTAATGAATATTAACTCCAAAGTGCGATCCATTTCCAAAATAGTCCTTTATTTTTTGGGGCAAATACATTAAAGTGACGCCTATTTCGGTTATACCGTGTGTTTTGAGTAAATTGATTATGTGCTCCATTATTGGTATATTCATCACCGATACCATCGGCTTAGGCATGTCACATGTAAGAGGACGCAATCTTGATCCTTCACCACCAGCCATTATAATTGCTTTCATTTAAGGACCATCCTTTCACAATTCTTATCATTATGTAAGTTGCTTAACCATTTCTAAGAAATATACAGGTAATTGTTTGAGTACTTATTTATTTATATTCAATACAGTTTAAAAAAATCCTTTATATATTAAGGAAAAAATAAAACATAATATTTAGGTGATTGAAAGCTTTTAAGCTTTTTTTATGGGCATTGTGACTTAAATATTATATAGGTAATTTTTTGAAAGGGCCTAAAAAGTGTGGCAAATTTAAGCAAAGTGTTTACATGTCCTATATATTTGTATAAAATATAAGGGCAAGAGAAAGGCGCACACTTGAATTGAAGTTTGGATGTACATAAGTTAATACTTGTAGGTATTATTTTTGCATTTATTATTTATGCAAAAAGTGATACACTTGTGTTGCTGAATTCTCTATATAAAAGTTAGAGAAGCGGGGGATATATTTTTGGGGTTAATTCCGGCAGTATCGGAAAGGTGTCTCTTCTACCTAACCCGTCAACTAACCTCGTAAGCTTTGAGGGGGGATTTAATGCTAAAGAAAAAGGCAGTGTTATTGACAGCCTTAGTATTTTGCTTTGTGAGTATGTTTTCTTTATGCTCAGTTCAGACTTTCGCTGCATCAAGGGTGTTGAAGGAAGGAATGGAAGGAAGCGATGTTACATCAATTCAGGACAATTTAAGAACATTAGGTTACCTGAAAGTAAGTTCGACAGGCTATTATGGAAGTCTTACCAAATCAGCGGTTCAAAGGCTTCAGGATAGCAACGGATTAGATGATGATGGAGTCGCTGGAAGCAAAACCTTTTCATTAATCAGCAAACTAATAGATGCAAAGGCTAGTACTCTTTCTAGATCATCAAGCAGTACAGGGTCTTTAAAAGAGGGTATGAATGGAAGTAGAGTTACACAACTGCAGAAGGACTTAAAGAAACTTGGTTATTTTAGTGTAAGCCCTACAGGCTATTATGGGAGTCTTACCAAGACTTCGGTTAAGAAATTTCAAAAGGCTTATGGACTCACACAGGATGGAATAGCGGGAAATGGGACTTTAACTAAGATAAGCAAATTGTTAGGAACAAAAGCTTCTGCTACAGCAGAAACCGCATCAAGGGGTAGTTCTGACAGAAACGGTAATTATCTTGTTTCGTGGTATGGTGGAGCGGAAAATATTTTGAAAAAAGGTGGTATCGCAGAAGTTTACGATATCGGGACCGGGCGCACTTTTAAAATAAAAAGAACTTATGGAAGCAACCATGCGGATTGCGAGACACTTACCGCAGAAGATACCAAAATAATGAAAAATATTTACGGCGGCGATTGGGATTGGTCAAGAAGACCTATTATAGTAACTGTAAACGGCCGTAAATTGGCAGCTTCTATGGCAGGAATGCCTCATGCCGGAGTAGAAGGTTCACCCGCTAATACATATGTAAGCAAAAGAAGCGGCGGATATAGCGGTGGAAGTAATCTTGATGCAGTTAAGGGAAACAACATGAGTGGCGTGTTTGATGTTCATTTTTTAAACAGCAGAACTCATGGCACTAACAAGGTAGACTCAAATCACCAAAATGCAATAAAAGAGGCTGTAAATTGGGCTCAAAAGAATGATTTTTAGTAGGTAGTTAATTTGGGGATTCAAAAGATTGATTTAATATTTTGTTTTTTAAAAAGGCCCTATCGAAGAAATGAACAGGATATCGCATATACTGCGGTGTCCTGTTTTTGTTTTAGCTAATTCTAAAAAATTATAATAATGAAATTTGGAAATGGGCAATAATAAAGTATAGATAGCAATAGAAATTAATGCTGAGATGATTTTTAAGTTGTAGTGATTAATATGATGATATATAATATAAGTATCAAAAAATTAATGGATTTATTAGGAAGTAAGATAATGAAGAGAGCAATAGCAATAGTACTTATTTTTTTTATGAATATTTTTATTACAAGCAATTTTTCCATGGCAATGCTGTTTTTTAATGAAAATGAAGCGGAAGCAGTAGAGGAAACGATAGAGAAGAGCAGTATTCTGTTTATGATTAACAATCCCTATGCCGAAGTCAATGGTGAATTTCATTTGCTTGACCCCGAAAACGCCGAGGTAAAATCTGTTATTATGAATGGCCGTACTTTAATACCTTTAAGGTTTTTTACAGAAAACTTTGGCTTTGAAGTTGAATGGGATGCAAACGAAGGCACAGCTACTATAGTTAAAGGGGACAAAACAATATGCTTAAAGCCCGATAGCTCTGTAATATCAGTTAACAAAAGTGAAGTTCAATTAGATACAGCATCAAAGCTTATTCAAAATCGACTACATGTTCCTTTGCGTAATATAAATGAGATAATTGGGAAAAAGGTATCCTATAGGAACGGAATAATATTAGTTACTGATGGTGATATATCTATTGAAGACTACAGTAATGAAGAATTTGCAAAAGTGTATTACAATTTTGTGCGAAGCAAAATTATGAAGGAGCACAAAATTAAGGCTGTTGCAAAGTGGGAAGCTGCTACTTATTTGGTGGACCATATTTTGGCGTATTATAACAAGAGCATACCAACTGTTGATTTATACTTGTTTCCAGATTATAGGGATATTCCGCAGGAAGCATACTACCATTGCAGTTTAGCAGCATACCTGAATTTGTTAGAAGTGGAAAAGGGTGATTTTGAGCCGTTTAAAAGCCTGTCTGATACTGAAATAGATCAAGCACTTTTAAGCTTTGAAGAAATGCTTATAAACGAGCCGGATTTGAGTTTTACAAATGCCAGTGAGAACAAAAAGGATTTGTTATCCATTATTAATGATATAATTAAAAATGAGTCTGATCTAATAAGAATAAGTGTTTACGATTTTGCTACCGAAACAACAGTAAGTTATAATGGACAAGAACGTTTTTATCCAGCGAGTTTGACTAAGGTTGCAAATCTTTTGTGCTTTCTTGAAGGAATACAAAAAGGTGACTTTTCTTTGGATAATACCTATACACTAAAGCAAAGTGATAAATATATAAGGAATACTAAGGTGAGCGGAACAGGCAACTTGCAATTCCAGGCAAATGGGACAAAATATACATACAGAGATATTCTCTCTAGAATGATTAGTTTGAGTGACAACATAGCTGCCAATATAATTTTTGACACTTTAGGCAATTCGAAACTAGATTCTTTTTGTGAAGGCTATGGACTGAAGGACACCAGAATTTATAAAAAGTTCTATGATGGAAATAAAGCATTCCCAAGTAATCACACAACAGCCGAGGATCTCAATAAGATGCTTGTATTACTGGAAAACAGAATATCAGTGGAAGACAGCTTAGCAGTTCAGGGTATTGAATTTATGAAGGAAACGGAAGATAAGGATAGAATAGCTCTATATAAGCCAGAAGATGTGGTGATAGCAAATAAAATAGGATGTTTGAATAGTCTGTCTGCGGATATGGCGCTGATTTATTTTCCGGATAGGGAGCCTATAGCTCTGACAATCGTAGTTGAAGATAATAACCGGAAAGAAATAGACAAGGATGAGGCAAATAAATTAATAGGGACTCTTTCAAGAGAGATAATCAATTATTATAGTTCAGAAAATGGTCCTTTATTGTATATTGATGGGAATTTAGTACAGGAAAGGACAGGCCTTCGTTTTATAGATAGCAGACCGTTTGTCAAAGAGCAGAGTTGGTTAGATGGCTATTTAGCAGAGGGTAGGATGTTTGGAAAAGAAAATTATATTTCGTTAGATTCGTTGGTAAGGGATAATAAGTGTACTTATTCGCTTAAAGAATATCCTCAGCAAGCAATAAGTATTGTTAATAGGAATTGATTTTGGGTGAGTTCTAAAAAGTAATTGGAAAACTGGCATTTCAAGAAATTTGATTTACATTTTTTTGCACTGCAAAATAATAAGGGGGATATGTTATGAAAATAGAGGTAATATCGACTAAGGATGCTCCTAAAGCTATAGGGCCGTATTCACAGGCTATTAGGGTTCAAAATATGGTTTACACTTCAGGACAAATACCTGCTGATCCATTGAATGGCGAAGTGGTTGACGGTGGTATTGAAAATCAGTCTAAACAGGCATTGGAAAATCTTAAAGCCGTTTTGGCTGAAGCAGGAACCGGGCTTGAAAATGTAATTAAGACAACGGTATTTATTAAGGATATGAAGGATTTTGCTTTAGTGAATCAAATTTATGGACAATACTTTAAAGAACCTTATCCAGCAAGGTCGTGCGTAGAGGTGGCAAGATTACCTAAAGACGTCCTTATAGAAATTGAAGCAGTGGCAATTGTACCTTAAAGAGCAAAACTACAAGTAGTGGAGGGGTGAGGACTGTTGAAATTCGTAATTCTTGGAAATGGCGCAGCCGGAATATCTGCTGCTGAAAAGTTGCGACAGTTAGATGAGGGCAGTGATATTACAGTTGTAAGTATTGAAGATATACCGGTCTATACAAAGTTTATGCTTCCCGATTATATTGGTGGCAAGATTGCTAAGGATAAGCTTATTTTGAGGGATTTGAATTACTATGATAAAAATAGGATCAAACTTTTACTTAGTGAGAAAGTTGAGAGTATTGACAGCAATCAAAAAATAGTCAAGCTTATAAGCGGTAAAGATCTTGAATATGACAAGCTGCTAATTGCTGTAGGAGGTAATTCTGTAGTTCCTAATATAGAAGGTTTGAAAGAGGTTGACTATTTTACCCTTAATTCAGTTAAAGATGCAGATGATATTATAAAGAATGCGCAAAAGGGAAAAAAAGCAGTTATTATAGGTGCCGGATTAACAGGAATCGAGACGGCGTTTGCCCTTAAACGACTGGGAATGAAAGTGACTATAATTGAAAAGGGTGCAAGAATTTTGCCTCAGCAGTTAGATGAACAATCTGCTCAAATGCTGGTGGAAATGATAAGAAAAGAAGATATAGAACTTTTACTCCAAAGGGATATCCAAAGGTTTATAAAGGACAATGGATTTTGGGTTGAAATGTCCAATAAAGAAAAAATTGGTTTTGACATGTCAGTGGTCTGTATTGGTACAAGACCAAATATTGATG
>CAYXPB010000211.1:0-9419 GCA_964466645.1 uncultured Acetivibrio sp.
AAGTTGAGGACTGGCATACATACTTTGTAACGGAGTATAATGTATTTGTACATAAAGCAACTTGTGGTGATACAGGTGTTGGTAAGAACGGGGGTAATACTAAATCAAATGGCTCTTATGAGAATGCCCCATATCACGGTAAGAATAACAATTCAATCAAAAATAAAGCACCAAATAATGGGCAGGCTGCACTTGACAATTCAGTATCATTAAATGCTGAAACAACACCAAGAAGAATTGGAGTGAGTGATGGTGAAATTGTAGTACTTGACCAAACAACAGAAGGGGTATTCCATGGACACGTTAGGTCTTGGGGGGAGCTAACACCCAAAATGCGTTCGGTACTCCAAAAGGCTGGTTTAGTCGATAAGAAAGGAAATGGGATATAAAAAATGAGTAACTTAATTACTTTTTCGATAAAAACTGATGAAAAGATAGAAGTTATTAGGTTTTCAGAAGATGAAAATATAAAAAGATATGAGGAAGTAAGCATAATTTATAAGGATAGCGATAAGGAATATATTCTGTATACTAATGATTTTATTATTGAGGCACTTTTGGCACTTCAAAATTTACTCATAAAGGCAATTAATGGTGAATTAGAATTGCATAGTTCACTTGTTGAAAAAGGAATTGGATTTCTAAGTAATGAGAATTTCCAAAATAGCCAAGGGTTAGTGATGATTAAAGGGAAGGAAGGAGAATTTTGGGTGGGAGATAAATATTTGCTTTGGGACTCAATGAATCATCAAACTTGGATATACAATTTAAATGGTGAGGTAGCAATTGAAGTTACACCAACATACAAATGGCATTTTGAAGAACCAGATAAACAATCGGATGAGTACTTGGCTTATGAAGATTTTAGAAAGAATTATAAGACTTGTTTTATAAAAACTATTACTAAGAATGTTGCCGAATGCTGGTTAAGTCAATGTGAAGATATTTTGAAAAGGTTAATTTAACTTTAACATATTTATTATATGCGGTTGTCTATATGATGACCGTATTCCTTTTAGTTTGGATAATTATAATGAAAGAAGTCCTTATGTAAAGGGATTTTGTACAAAAATTATTTATGAAAAGAAGCTAAGTTTTTAATCAGATAAAGTAACTCTGATTATTTGCTTTAGAAGCAATCATGGATTTTTAACGCTTTATTTTTGGAAAAAGTTTAAGTTTGTGAGGAGATAATACAATGAAAAAAAAGCGAAAAGAAGTTTATATTTTAAGGCTGGTTTTCAATTTGTATTCCTGAAACGCGGGCTCAGCAGTTAATTGCTGAGCTTCTCTCAAATATTGCAGATCAAGATAAAAGATACTTTTTCTATAGTTATCGACAAAAGGTTTAACAAAAGACTTAAAAAATGATAAAATCAAATAGGATACTGATGTTGAAGTATATTTAACAAAGGGGTCAATACAAAAGATGAGGTTAACAGATTATAGTGCTAAATATATCGCATACGAACTTACAAAACGTTGTGCATCAAACAGCATAGAGAAATTAGCTGGAACTTTGGCAGATGCACAAGTCGAACCTAAGCCGCACCAGATTGATGCTGCTCTTTTTGCGTTCAAATCACCGCTTTCTAAGGGTGCGATTTTAGCAGATGAAGTTGGACTTGGCAAAACTATTGAAGCAGGTCTTGTCATATCACAGAAATGGGCAGAACGCAAAAGAAAAATACTTGTTATTGTTCCATCCAACCTTCGGAAACAATGGCATCAGGAGTTACAGGAAAAGTTTTTCTTACAGGGAATAATTTTAGAATCAAAGTCTTTTAACGATTATATAAAGCAAGGCAAAATTAATCCCTTTGATCAGGATTCCATAATAATAACGTCCTACAATTTTGTCAGAAATAAAAGTGCATATGTTAAAAATATAAATTGGGATTTGGTAGTAATTGATGAGGCACATAGGCTGCGTAATGTTTATAAGAATTCAAACAAGGTAGCCCGTTGTATCAAGGAAACTATTGATAAATACCCTAAAATTCTTCTGACTGCTACCCCACTTCAAAACTCATTACTTGAACTGTATGGGCTGGTAAGTTTTATTGATGAGTATGCTTTTGGAGATCTTAAAAGCTTTAAAAGTCAATTTTCAAAACTTTCGGATGCTAGGCTGGATTGTTTTCTAGATTTGAAACAGAGACTTGCTCCAATTTGTAAACGGACACTTCGCAGACAGGTGCTAGAGTATATCAATTACACTAACCGACGTGCCTTGACAGAAGAGTTTTATCCAACTGAAAGTGAACAGATATTGTATGATTATGTGACAGAGTATTTGAGTCGGGATAGTTTGAGAGCATTACCACCAAGCCAAAGACATTTGATGACAATGATTTTGCGTAGATTACTTGCATCCTCAACCTTTGCTATTGCAGGTACACTTTTTTCCTTGAAGTCAAAGCTTGAGGAAACACTGAAAAAAGGAGCAAGGCAAAATATAAAAGATGAAATAGTACAAGATTATGAAGGCTATGATGAATTTGAAGATGAGATGGAAAGTGATGAAAGCTATTGCGAAGAGCCATTAACAGAGGAAGATATAAGATTAATTGAGTCTGAAATGGGTGATTTAAACGCGTTTGCAGAACTTGCACAGTCAATATCGCATAATGCTAAGGGTGAAGTATTGATGACTGCCTTAAAGCGTGGATTTGAGGAGATGAGAAAACTTGGTGCAAGTGAAAAGGCACTTATTTTCACTGAGTCGAAGAGAACACAAGACTATTTGTACTCAATTCTTCAAAAAACTGAATACAAAGATAGTATAGTTTTATTCAATGGCACAAATACTGACAAAAAATCAAACGATATATATTTGGAGTGGCTGGACAAATATAAAGGAACTGATAGGGTAACAGGTTCTAAAACTGCGGATAAAAGAGCTGCTATTGTTGATTGTTTCAGAGATAAAGCAAATATAATGATAGCAACTGAGGCAGCGGCAGAGGGTATAAATCTTCAATTTTGTTCCCTGATAGTTAATTATGATCTTCCTTGGAATCCCCAGAAAATTGAACAGCGAATCGGACGATGCCACAGATATGGACAAAAATTTGAAGTTGTAGTGGTGAATTTTCTTAATAAAAGTAATGAAGCCGATCAGCGTGTTTATGAGCTTTTAAAAGAAAAATTCAAATTGTTTGATGGTGTATTCGGTTCTAGTGATGAAGTTTTAGGAAGCATTGAATCGGGTGTGGATTTTGAAAAACGTATAAATGATATTTATCAGAAATGTAGAAGGCCTGAAGAAATCAAAGCAGCCTTTGATGAACTTCAAAAAGAGCTGGAAATTCAAATAGATGAACAAATGCAGGCTACAAGGCAAAAGCTTCTTGAAAACTTTGATGAGGAAGTACATGAAAAGCTGAAGATTAGTTTTAATGAAAGCCGCGATTATCTGAATAGGTATGAGAATTGGCTTTGGGAGCTTACAAAATATAGATTAGTACAATATGGTGATTTTAATGATGAAGGATATTATTTTTATTTAAAAAGCAACCCATATGAAGATTATAGTTTCCCTACTGGTCCGTATAAAATTGGTATGATGACTGATGACAACCATGTTTATAGGATTGGGCACCCATTAGCACAGCTGATTATTGAAGAAGCTAAGAATAAAATTTTACCAAAGGCTGAAATAATATTTAAAGTTTCTAATTATTTGCCCAAAATAACTGTCCTTGATAAATATATCGGTAAAACTGGAGAACTTGCAATATGGTGCTTAACAGTTGAATCCTTTGAAACTGAAGATTACCTTATTTTCACTGGAGTTTGTGAAGATGATGAATATATGGATGAAGAAGTATTGAGGCGTTTAATACATGTAAACAGCGAAGTGACAGGGAATGGTATATATACAAAGTATGACAGTGAGCTTAAGCAGCAGTTTGAACAACGTAAGGAAGCTATATTAGAGAACGTTGCAAGAAAAAATGCTGTTTTCTTTGACGAAGAAATGAGCAAACTGGATAAATGGGCTGAGGATGTAAAAAGTTCTATAGAAATTGAGCTTAAAGAAATGGATATAGAAATAAAAACTTTAAAAACTGAATCAAGAAAAATAGCTGTATTGGAAGATAAGCTGACGGTACAGCGTAATATAAAGGAATTGGAAAAACGCAGAAATACATTGAGATTGAATCTATATGAGGAACAGGACAAGGTTGACCAAAAGAAAGATGAACTCATATCAGAAATTGAGTCTCGAATGAAACAGAATGTAAGATTAGATAAATTGTTTACAGTATCATGGAAAATTGTTTAGGAGGCAGATGAATGCAAAAGTTAGAACTAACATGGGTAGGAAAGGATCAAGAGGTTAAACTTGAACCTAGAATATTATTAGAAGACCCGGATAAGTCATATGGTGATAAAAATAGTGAGAATATGTTGATTCATGGTGATAATTTGCTGGCTTTAAAGGCTTTGGAGCAGGATTATGCAGGAAAAATAAAGTGTATTTATATAGATCCTCCTTATAACACCAAAAGTGCATTTCCATCATATGATGATAATCTTGAACACTCAAAGTGGCTAACATTAATGAAGCCTAGATTAGAGATATTATGGAAGCTATTGTCAAAAGATGATGGAGTGATATTAATTAGTATTAATGACGATGAATGTCATTATCTAAAAGTTTTATGTGACGAATTATTTGGAAGAAATCATTTTATTACTTCGCTTATTTGGAATTATGAAGGAAATACAGATAATCAAGCAAAGATAATAAATTATCATGAATACATTTTAGTTTATAGTAAAAGTGGAGAGGTTGGAAATTTAAATGTCATAGACCCAAATATATCACAGGATAGCAAATTATATAAAGATGAAATTCGAAATACAATAGTTAAAAATGGACCTAAGAATCCAGAAAAAACAGTATTTATACCAAAAGGTTTTCCAGCGTCTTTTGAGAAGGGAATAATAAAAAAGGATAAAGTTAAATTTCCTAAATACGATAGCGACATAGTTGTGGAAAACTATAAGACAGCTATAGATGTTTCAGCAACAACAGGTTGGAGTTCGAGAGAGCTACTGGAACAGTTTATAAAATCGAATTTTGATAATATAAAAGATAGTAAAGGACAAGATACTATATTTGAAATTAAAGAAACAGGTGCAATTGAAGCAGTGAAAAAACGTGAGCAGCTAAAAGGACATTTTATATCTGTGCTAAGAGGATTTGGAACTACTAATCAAATGAGACTCTTTCTTTCAAAGTTAGGAATTACATTTTCTTATCCTAAACCTGTAGAATTAATAAAATATCTTATTGAGGCTTTTACAGATGAAAATGACATTGTTTTAGATTCATTTGCTGGTAGTGGAACAACGGCTCATGCTGTTTTAAAAATAAACGAGACGAATAAATCAAACAGAAAATTTATAATTGTAGAGTTGCAGAGTGAAACTGTTTATGATGTAATTATTCCAAGGCTTAAAGTATTAGTCAAAGGAGATAAAAATAAAAAAATTGAACCTCTTGGAGGCGGATTTAAATACTATACCCTTGCTCCAAGCTTGCTCAAGCAGGACAAGCATGGAAATTGGGTTATAGAGGAAAAGTATAATGCTGATATGTTGGCAGCTGCAATGGCAAAGCAGGAAGGATTTAAATACTCGCCCGACCCAGATATCTATTGGAAGCAGGGGAAGTCTACAGAAAAGGATTTTATTTTTACTACTACTACATTTATAACAGTAGAATATCTTGATCGCATTTATGCTGATATGCTTCCGGATGAAAGTTTACTAATATGCTGTAAATCATTTCATGAAGCATGTAGTGACAAATATCCTAATATTACTATCAAAAAAATACCGGCTATGCTTATAGGAAGATGTGAATTTGGAAAGGAAGATTATAGTCTTAACATTATAAATATAGATGAAAATACTTTGGATGCTTAGGAAGGAGTAGATGCAGATTGAACAGGACAGGCAACGTTGTAAGAAACAGACTTAGCTTAAGGCAACCACAGGAAGAAAGTCTGGAAATCCTATCTGTATTGGCAGATAGTTTGGCATTAGGGAAAAATGTTGATTTGGCATCTGAACTGGAAAAAGTAAGAAGTTTATATCCTATATGCACTGATTTTGAAAGAAATTTTCCGTCAGTCTGTTTTGCATTGGCAACTGGTGTAGGTAAGACCAGACTTATGGGAGCATTTATTGCCTATTTGTATATTGAAAAGGGTATAAAAAATTTCTTTGTTCTTGCACCGAATTTGACTATTTATGACAAGCTGATTGATGACTTTGGCAATTCACAAAGTCCAAAGTATGTGTTTCAAGGTATAGGCGAATTTGTACATAATTCGCCAAGAATAATAACTGGTGATAATTACAACCAGCAGTCTCCGGGACAGATAGACATGTTGTCCTCTATAACAATAAATGTGTTTAATATTTCCAAAATCAATGCAGAGGCAAGGGCTGGAAACATTCCCAAAATGAAAAGACTTTCAGAATATATAGGGCAATCATATTTTGAATATTTATCTTCTTTGCCGGATTTAGTTTTATTGATGGATGAATCTCATCATTATAGGGCAGATAGGGGAGTCGAGGTAATAAATGAACTTAATCCTATTTTAGGTTTGGAACTTACTGCCACACCACAAGTTGAAAGAGGGAAATCTGCCATTAAGTTTAAAAACGTTGTTTATGAATATTCTTTGGCAAAAGCAATAAAAGATGGATTTGTAAAAGATCCGGCTGTTGCTACAAGAAAAGATTTTGACCCAGGCAAGTATAAAGGCAGAGAAGAAGATATGGACATCGTAAAACTTGAAGACGGTATAAGAATTCATGAGGATACAAAAGTTGAATTAGATATGTATGCGAGGAATAACAGGGTTAAAGCTGTAAAACCTTTTGTACTAGTGGTTGCAAAAGATACGGATCATGCAACAAAGTTAAAAGACTTAATTACTTCCAATAACTTTTTTGAAGGTCGATATAAGGATAAGGTAATTGAAGTTCATTCAAATCAGAGGGGAGAGGAAAAAGAAGAAAATATTCAGCAACTTCTTGCCCTTGAAGACCCCAACAACAATATAGAAATTGTTATTCATGTAAATATGCTAAAAGAAGGATGGGATGTAACCAACCTATATACAATTATTCCACTGCGTACAGCGGCATCAACTACATTACGTGAACAAACCATTGGAAGAGGTTTGCGTTTGCCTTATGGAAAGAGAACAGGTAATGAAAAGGTTGATCGTTTGACCATAGTTTCCCATGACAAGTTTCAGGAAATTGTCGATCTGGCTAATAGCCCCGATTCACTTATAAAAAAAGAAAATATTATAGAAATAGAATTTTTGGATATTGAAAGGCCAAAAGTACTAGTTACAGGGGTTTCAGTTATTGAAAAGAACCTTCAGGAAGAAATGGCTAAAGCAGAAGCTATTGAAAATAATGAAGACAAAAATCAAGCGATTGTAAAAGTCGAAGCAAAAAGGGAAATTATTGCTGTAATAAGTGGAATGAATAAGGAAGTGCGTTCAGCTTCAGAATTGAAAAATAATAAAGAAAAGGCAATGAAAAAATTAAAGGAAAGAATTGAGTCAAACCCTCAGCAAATAATGTTTCCTGACTTGCTGTTTAAGGAAGCTGAAAAATCATTTTCTATCACAGTTGACGATTACATAAGCAATATCATTGAAATACCAAGGATGACCCTCATTCAAAGCGAACATACAACAGCGGGTTTTCATGACTTTAACCTTGATACAAAAAACCTTAATTTTCAGCCTACATCAGAGAAAATTGTCTTTCAGCGTTTACGGGATGGAAAGAGTTTTGAAATTGAAACAGACAGCGGTAAAGTAAAATATGATAGTCTTGAGAATATAATTGTAAATGAATTGATAAACTATCCGGAAGTAGACTATGATGAGTGTAGCGATTTGCTTTTTAAACTTGCAGGTCAGGTGGTTTCTAAATTTTCATCTTATATTGAAAATGAAAGTGACATCATTAATGTTATACAATCTTATAAAAGGGAAATCGGAAGGTACATATACACTCAAATGATGGAACCGGAGCATTTTTATTGTGAGGCACCTGTTTATGAAAAGCCTAGAATATACCCTTTTGACAGGATAATTGAGCACAATTTTACGAAATTCGAACTTGACGAGATTTATTATTTCAGAGAAACAATTAAACCAAAATCAGATATTCCAAAAAAGGTATTTACGGGTTTTAAAAAAGCATGCCATGATAAATATAAGTTTAAGTCCAAAACTGAAAAAGACTTTACTATTATTTTAGAGGAAGAGAATAACGGTGTTATTAGATGGTTGATGCCTGCAAGAGACCAGTTTAATATATATTGGGATAAGTCAAAATCACGAAGGTATGAACCTGATTTTGTAGTTGAGACAGCAGATACTATTTATATGATTGAAACAAAAAGTTTAAATATGTTAGATAATGATAGTGTTCGACAAAAAGCTCTTGCGGGGCTTGAATATTGTAAAAATGCTACAGAATATACTTCGCAAAATAACGGAAAGTCCTGGAAGTATATTTTGATTCCGCATAATATTGTATTGGTGAATATATCCTTCGAGACGCTTGTGAAAAAATTTGAAGTTTTATAGTGTAGTATTGATAGATAAGAAGGTTAATAAAGGTAAGTCTTGTCTTTCTGTTTATGAAGGATTGTGTAATTCTTTTCTAAACCCGTGGAATTTGACGGGTTTAGAAAATTTCTATTTGTATTATTAATTAAAATTTGAGTTTCGCCCATTACAAACAGTACTTTTAAATTTTACAGTCTATAATATGGACAATCTATCCAATTAATAGTATAAAAATTGATTTTTCTGGAACTTATTCAAAGCTTATAGCTGAGAATATGGAAGTGCATATATACACCGATTTAATAAACAACAAATCCGGGCTATGGAAATATTTCATAAATGAGTTTTCCGAAGAGATATACAATCAGGGTAAATATACATTAACAACTCAAGATGGAAAGGTAATTAAATTTGATACTTCAGGAAAAGTTGCAAGCATTTCCGATGCATATGGTGCCAGAATAGTTCCTCAAACAGACGGATTGCAGTATACAAGGGGCACTGTTACAAAGAAATTAAGCTATTCTAAGGTTGATGGGCTTATAAAAAGTGCATCGGATTTGGAGAATAACAGTGTAAGTTACGAATACGATCAATATGGTGATTTGGTTTCCTTTACCGACTTGGAAAACAACAAGACAAAGTTCATTTATGACAGTGACCACAGGCTTATTCAAGTTATAAATGCCAATAACGAAGTTATAACTACAAATGTTTATGACGAGATGGGTACTGATAAAACTTATGAAAAATACACCTACGATGAGGAAGGAAATATAAGCTCTTTTA
>CAYXPB010000212.1:0-9343 GCA_964466645.1 uncultured Acetivibrio sp.
AATTTATAGTTCAAACCCAATCATGAAAGCTTAAAAGCTTTCAAACAGAGGAACACTATTTTGCAGTGCAAAAATGTAAATCAGCTTTTTTGAAACACCAATTGACCAGTTTTTTTTTTTGGAATCACCTAAATCAAATTTTTTGAAATGGCAATGAACAGTTGCTTTTTGAACCACCTTATATAAAAAAACGGTTACTTAAATTTTATGTAAATTTTTTTACCATAAAGTTTAAAATGTGTAACCGTTTTTTTTTATTATTAATATAATGATAATATAAGTGAGCAAAAGATAAAAAATGGGTGATTTACACACCGATTATATTGTTATTGTATAGAGGTTATAGTATAAAAAGGAGGTTTTTAATTATGTCCGGTCATGAACATCAACATGGGCTTAAGATTGAAGCAGGTCAGATTTGTAATCCTGATTGTTTTCCCCCACCAAATGAATTAGTTTGTATACAAGTGCCAAAGGTATTTGATCAAGTTGCATTGAGAGAATGTATAACAAAATCAGTAAAAGTAAGAAAGTGTGGGTCTGAACCTCATGGACCGATACCTGGACCTATGCCGATTGATTTTGAGGGTATAACTGATTTTGACATAGTTGAGGTAAAAGTTATATCAAAAACAGATTCCTTAACCAGATCAGGGTTCAAAAAGTTAAAAGTATTTGTAAAAATTAGTTACAAGATTCACTACTCAATCGGTGACAGACATGAAACCGAGTATGATGAAGCTGTTTTTAATCTCACGATAAATGAAATATACTGCCCAAGTTGTGTAGCACAGATAGGGGTAATAAAGGCAAAAGATTGTCCGGAAAATCGCGGCCACGATAAGGATAAGACCCTTGATGTTGACGGAACACTTGTTAAGGTGGAAGCACTTGCTGAAGCATTTAATGATGTTGTACATCCTGAAACTGGTATATTAACTTTTGATATTGGTGCATTCTTTATAGTTAAATGTGAATGTATAGTTCAATTATTAATACCTGCATATGGTTATTGTCCTGTTCCTCCGGAGCAAATCAATCCTGCTGCACAGAACTGTAGATCATTTAATGATAGAACAAGAACACCTTTCCCAACTAAATTCTTCCCTGATCAAAAGTGGAATCCTCTTGACAGAAGCGAATAAGTTAAAGGAAAAATGTGCAGAGCTGCTTTATAGCAGTTCTGCATGTTTTATTAAACTTTGTTATAAGGAAGTCTAGGAGGATAAGAGTTACATTTTTTGGAGTGAAAAGTATGACTAATTATTATATCGGATTAGAATCAAGGTCCCATGCTTTTTTGTTGGAACGTAGGATGAAAAATGAGGGGATTAATTGTGAAATTTCCTTTGTACCTAGGGAAGTTATGAATGACTTATGTAATATGGGTATAAAGTTTGAGGAAAGTGTACTTATAATGGCAGTAAATTTGCTGAGACGTTGTGGTTTGCCAGGATGTAGGTTATACAAAGAGACAGTAATGCCTTATGGGTTTATATACTGTGAAGTACAAATTTAGGATTTGATAAAACAAGGAGACTGTTTTTAGGCAGTCTCCTTGTTTTATCAAATCCTTTCGAAATTTAGTGTTACATCCACCAACTTTTATTTTCTGTATACCAACTGATTGTCTCTAATAGTCCATCATCTAAATTGTATTTATGTCCCCAACTGAGGTTGTTTCTGATTTTATAACTATTCACGGTGTTATGCGTTTCTAAATTATTGTATTTATTTTCTGTTTCTAATTGTATCTCGGGTTTTCCTAATATTTTAAGGATTCTATTTGCGATTTCCGCATTGGTATATTCTATTCCTGATCCTATATTGTAGATTTCTCCGTATTTACCATAAAATAATATCCTAATTAAAGCCGTGCAGTGGTCAAGAACATACAACCATTCACGATGTGTACTAGAGGCTTCATTTAAGCATAAAGCTTTATTCTCAAGAGTCCTTTTGATACATAAGGGTATAAACTTGTCTATATACTGATAAGGCCCATAATTGTTGCAACACCTACTAATTATGGCGGGGAAATTAAAGTTTGAGGAGAAAGATTTGACAAGCATATCTGAGCTTGCTTTTGAGATTATATAGGGATTTTGAGATGAAAAGCTTGAGTCTTCGCTCAAATAGCTGTCCGTATCATTAGTGGGGCTGTAGACATCAGTTGTGGAAACTTGGATAAAACGGTTACCCTCATAATTATGTTTGCTCCAGAAGTGACGTGCGCTTTCAAGTAATCGAAGTGTTCCCATAACGTTTGTTTCAAAAAAAGGAGCAGGTTTTATCAAGCTTTTTTCAGGGCATGTTTCGCAGGCAAAGTTTATAATATAATCAGGATGATGTCTTTTTATAACATAATTAATAAGATCCTGATTAAGTATACTGCCTTTTATAAAATGGTATCTTGGTGACTTCTCAATTTCTCTAAGGTTATTAAAGCTTGCTGGAGAGCTAAGATTGTCATAGTTTATGATAATATAACTTTTGTTTCGTCTAAAAAAATAGTTTATAAAGTTACTTCCTACAAAACCTGAACCACCTGTTACCAAAAGCACTTTCATATAAATCACTTTCCTTAAATTTTGCAATTAGGTCATTTCAAAAAAAATACTATGTTTATAAACCTGTTTTTATCTTATGTATACTTCATTATATTCGTCTACAATAAAAAAGTGATTGACTTTTAGTTTTTTTGTTTTTGATGCACTTGAAATAGTATGATTTTATAGTAGAATAAGTATTAGGTCATCTAAAAAAAGATAAACTGTCAATAACTATTGAGAAGCTTAAAGGATTTTATTTGAGATAACCTTATCCGATTCTGAATACTTATGTTTTGATCATAAATATATTGTGGAGGTAATTATAATGAAAGTTAGCAGAAATTTATCTATAACTTTAATATGTATTATTCTTGGAGTTATGCTGGCGTGGCAGTATAAAAGCATACTGAATAATAGTAAAAAGGAAACTACAAATAGCGTAAGATTGGAGTCTGTTAAAGACGAATTGCTAACTCAAAAAGAAAATAATGAAGATTTGAGGAAGAGAAACGAGGAGCTACAAAAGCAGGTTTTAGAATTTGAAAGTTCTCAAGGAAATTTAAGCCAGTTAGAGAAAAGTTTAGAGTCTGAATTGGATAGAGTCAGATGGATAGCAGGTTTAACTGATGTTGAAGGTGCTGGACTAGTTGTTAAAATAGAGTATATAGGAAAAGAATCTATTAGAGAGAATGCGTTATTACGTTTAATAAATGAGCTTAAAGCGGCGGAAGCACAAGCTATATCTATAGAAGGTGAGAGGATTGTTGCTATGAGCGAAATCAAAAAAGCGGGGGATTTCATTGTAGTAAACGGCAAACAGATGGTAAGCCCTTTTACAGTCAAAGCTATAGCAGATCCTAAAAAATTAGAGAATTCATTGACAATGATTGGTGGCATTGTGGAGGAACTCCAACTACTTTTTGAAGTGAAGGTTACCATAGAAAGAAAGGACAATATTGTTATCCCGAAGGTTAGGGATGATGGTTCTGTTCTAAAATACGATCTGTTACGCACCCAAAAACTGTTAAACTAGAGGTGTTTAATGCTATCGAACTGAAAAAACATATGAATTTATGTGAAAAAATCAATTTGTATTTTTTGTTAGCAAAATAATGCTCCTAATTATGAAAGCTTATTAGCTTTCATAATTGGCTTTTAGTCATAAAAATTGTAGAGGCTATTTTTCGAAATGGCCTTATCTGTTTTTAGTAAGATTTTTCAAATAGTCGGAAGTTATATAGGAAAAACCTGCGCCTGGCATCATAGGTAGATCGTTTTTTTCTTCATTTTGATAAGTTCTTTTAATATCCGAGATAGTATTTTTTTGAGAATATATTTGATTATTTGCACTTTTACATTCATATTGACTTTGTATATTTCTACAATTACTTTCAATTTCAAAATGATTTTCGAAGCTAACCAGCCTTGAAGCTATGTCAATTATAGTCTCCTCTAATTTCTTTATTGATTTTCTGATTTCATTTACACTTTCTAACAGTAATTTGCTATTTTCAGTATCAACAGGTTTTATAATGTTAATATTTGTATTTTCATCCGAGTCAGCAATGTTTTTTTCGGTTTTTTTCTCAGGTTCTCTACTTATGTAAGGTCTTCTATTATATGAATACATATTTAAAACCTCCCTTTATTGCTATTATATTAATTTATATAAAAATTGTGCTCAAAATGAATAGGATATTTTGAAAATCTATAAGGTAATTTCAAAATAATTGCCGGGTATAAGGGGGTTTATAAGTGACACTAAGTAGTAAGTGTCGCTTATATAAAGCTATTTTGTTACATTGCATCAAAGGAGCAATTCATTCCTGAGTTGTTTGCACTAAAATAAAACTTACTTGCATTTAAAATGTAAAAGCGTGGATATTATAGTGATGAATTGTATATAATTTATATAGCTTGACTTTTTTACATAATGAATAGGATACTTAGAAACTACCTTAAAGAACATAAAAATGAAGATAATTACAAAGTTGATTAAAATTAAGTGAATTAAACTTGCTAATAATACAAATGCTTTATTTAGGTAGCCAAAGTGTAGGAAACTTAATTTCATCATTCCTGGATTTTATAAGGGAATAAGATAAATATTTTTTGTTTAGGTAATTTAAAAAAACTTTGCAATTGCCATTTCAAAAAAGTTGATTTATATTTTTTACACAGCAAAATAATATTCCTTTGTTTGGAAGCTATTAAGCTTTCATAATTGGCTTTGCGACTTAAATATTGTATAGGTTATTTTTTTGAGATGGTCTTAGGTGTTTTTAAATAATTGTATGAAAATGAAAGGATGAATTGAATGAAAGCGGTTATCATGGCAGGAGGAGAAGGTACTCGATTAAGGCCTCTTACCTGTAACAGGCCGAAGCCGATGGTGCCCATAGTAAACAAACCGGTAATGGAACACATTATTGAGTTGTTGAAAAAATACAACATAACGGACATAGCTGTTACATTGCAGTATCTACCGGACCTCATAAAGGAGTACTTTGGAGACGGATCCGAGTATGGAGTAAATCTTAAATATTATGTTGAGGATACTCCGATGGGCACTGCAGGGAGCGTAAAAAACGCCGAAGAATTCTTAGATGACACATTTATTGTAATAAGCGGAGACGCATTAACAGATATTAATCTAAGTAAAGCCATAGATTATCATATGAAAAAACAATCTATGGCAACTTTGGTCTTAAAGAAAGTTGATATTCCGTTGGAATATGGAGTTGTTGTTACTAATGAGGATGGAAGGATTATAAGATTTTTGGAGAAACCGAGTTGGGGGGAAGTGTTCAGTGACACTGTTAATACCGGAATCTATATACTTTCTCCGGAGGTTTTAAAATTATTTAATAAAAATGAAGTATTTGATTTCAGTAAAGACCTCTTCCCAATAATACTAAAGGACAATAAACCGATGTATGGTTTCATTACGGACGAATACTGGTGTGATATTGGGGACCTAAGGGCATACTGGCAGGCAAATATGGATGTGCTTGATCAAAGGGTAGAGGTGCATATCCCGGGAAATAAGATAAGAGAAAAAGTTTGGATTGGAGATGGAACAACTATTGAGGATGGTGCTGCAATACAAGGCCCTTGCTTAATTGGAGCAAACACCAAGATTAAGAGTAATGCAATGTTGGATAGCTATTGTATTATTGGAGATAACACCTTAATATCGGAACGCAGCAGTATTAAGAAAAGTGTAATATGGAAAGGTTGTATCATTGATAAAAGTGTTGAAATTCGTGGGACAGTAATCTGTAATAAAGTGAATATGAAAGAGCATTCTTCTTCTTTTGAAAACTCAGTTATCGGTTGTGACACAATAATAAAAGAGAATGCAATAATTAAACCTAACATAAAGATCTGGCCGAACAAAATGATAGAAGAAGGCACAGAAGTAAACTCAAATCTTGTATGGGGTTCAAAATCCATACGTTCAATTTTTGGACAGAGAGGGCTTGCAGGTGAAATAAACGTAGATATAACTCCGGAATATGCCTCAAAACTTGGAGCTGCTTATGGTTCGACCCTAAAGGGTAAAGGTACTGTAGGGGTAAGTTGTGAAGATTCAAGTGCAGCAAAAATGCTTAAAATATCATTTGTATCGGGTTTGTTGTCAGCGGGGCTTAAAGTAATTGATTTAGGTATATTGCATTTACCGGTATCAAGATCCGCCGTAAGATTTTATGGAGTTGATGGAGGAATCCACATAAGTACTTCTAGTATAAATTCAGGTAGATTGCATGTTGATTTTCTAGATAGGAACGGCAGTAACATAAATAGAGGAATGGAAAGAAAGATCGAAAATGCTTTTGCCCGGGAGGACTTTAGCAGATGCGAAGGTGATGTGATTAAAGAGATGGAAGTGGTACCTGATTTTACTTCCTTCTACTTAAGGAATATAGTAAACAACGCAAAGAATAAAAGTTTTGAATACAAGATTGCTTTGAATTCACCATCTAAATTTATATTAAAAACTGTATCGGGGCTATTGAAAAATCTTGGTTGCAGAGTTGAGGAAACCAACCTTAATCTCGACTTGTTAAAGGGAAAAGACAGTAGCGATTCAAACGAGATGAACTATTTCACAAGTATGGTAAAGATGGGGGATTTTGATTTTGGAATATCGATAGAAGATAACTCAGAGAGAATGATGCTTGTTGACAACAAAGGAAGAATAATAAATGAAGATATGTTTACGGCTCTTGTATCATTAATTTTGTTTAAAACTATTGAGGGTGGAACAGTGGTGGTACCTTTGTCGACAACCCATGTTGTAGAAAAACTGGCTCAGGAGAATCACGGTAAGGTAATAAGGACAAAGACATCTCCTCAAGATGTAATGAACAAAATTCTTGGAAATGAAGTTAAATCAGAGTCTATTGATCAGTTTAATTTTCATTTTGACGCTATCTCGGGTCTCATTAAAATAATAGATTTTTTAAAGTCCAATAATTATAACCTTGTAGATTTGATTGGTATGATACCGGATTTTTACATTGATGAAAGAGAAGTAGAGTGTTCCTGGAATGCAAAGGGTAAGGTAATGAGACAAATAATCCAGGAAAGTGATAATAGTAGTATTGAAACTTTAGAAGGTGTAAAAATATTTAAAGACGGTGGATGGGTATTGATACTGCCCGATGCAGAGCAGCCTGTTTGCAAGATTAAGAGTGAAAGTTATTCTGCTGAGATTGCTCACGAATTGACCAGCATTTACGCCGATAAAGTTGCTCAAATAAGCAGAAGTTAATAATTTAAGTATTGGTTTTAGGTGATTTCAAAAAGTTCATTAGCAATATATAGAGTTCCAACCAATGAAAATCAACTTTTTTGAAACACCCATTGATCAGTTATAGTTATTTTTTTTGAATAACCTTATTAAAAATTGTGATGGTGTAAGTGTAAGCCATCACAATTTTTTTGAAATAGCAATTGACCAGTTGATTTTAATTAACAGTCTAAAATTAATTCTCTAATTCCGAGACAAATACTAATTGGATATTTTTCTCATCAAATTCTGTAAGCATTTCTTGTATTGCCAGAGCAGTAATTTTACCGCCTTCAATTCCTACATGGCCGATAGCTATAGACTTACCATCTTTAAGTGCGATTTCACCTGCTTTTCTAAGTTGTTCTTTTACATGCTCTTTGGAAGTTTGACCGTCAAGGAATACATTTCGCTCATAGAATGGAACGCCTTTTTCAGCAGCAACTTTTTTTGCAACAGATTTTGCACTGGTTTTACTGTCTAAAAAGTATACTCCCTTCTCTTTTATAATATCAAGGACATCCAACATAATACGTTCATCGGTGCTGATTTTTGAACCCATATGTATATTTGCTCCGGTTGCATAAGGAATATTTGAAAAAGCTTCAGAAGTTATCTGATAAACATCGTTGTCACTTGAGGTTGAAAGGATAGGTTTCGGACCAAGCCAACTAATTTTGCCTTTAATAGGCTCCATAGGTAAATGTACTATTATTTCAAAGCCCTTATCGAAAGCTTCCTTCGCATCTGTTTGACTGTAAGCTAAAAAGGGCATTACAGCAAAGGTTAAATGCCTGTTTATAGACATCATTTCCTTTACGCCATTTCTGTCTGAGCCGAAATCATCAATTACAATCGCAAGCTTTCCTGATTTATCCTGTTTAATTGATGTATCTGCACTATAAGCTTTTTCAGATACAAACTGGGATTTACTAATAAAAAATATCAGACCTAAACTTAATATAAAAAAGCATATAAAGACAATCTTTAACAGATTAATTATTTGAGATTTTTTTAAAATAATGAAGTGAATTTTTTTCATAAAATATACACACCTGTAAAAAAGAAATATCTATGATTAGTATACTAGGGAGTGACTGAAATATTACTTATAATTTATTGCTCAAACTAACACTTAGCTGGCATTTTACATTGAGAACAAAACGGAGCACTATCTTCTCAAAAAGTGTCTTATATTACTTACGCGATAAGACTTTCAGAGTAAAAGCATTCTAAATAAACAAACTTCTTGAGAAGAATTGTATATAGCACTTGAAATAGTAAAATTTTATAGTAGAATTAGAAATAAGGATAAAAGTATTTCGTTCGAAAGAGGCGAAACTTAAGATAAATAGATTAGTGTACTCGACTTCTTGGAAATTCAAATGAACCTAGTATAAGATGATGCAATGAAAAAGCACTAAGGAGGGATGAATCAATATGAATAGTAAAGACAAGAAGTATATATTGATGTTCATATTCATTTTGTTTGGACTTTTGACTACAGTGCAGTTTAGAAGTATATTGAATAATTCAAAAAATAAACCTTCTATAGCATATGAGATTGATAATCTTAAGAAGGAACTCGATTCGGAAATAGCTGCAGGGAATAAGCTCAGAGAAGAAATTGATTTTAACACAAAAAAGAAGGAAAGTATTTTAAAGACTTTTTCTAGTGGTAATGATAACGGTCAATTGACCGATCAATGGGAAACGGCAAAACTTTACGCAGGACTTACTGATGTAACAGGAGACGGTGTTGTTTTGACATTAAATGATGCAACAGAAAAAAATCCCTATAAATCTAGTTTGAGTTTATTGCATTCTGAAGATATTTATGAAGTTGTTAATGAACTCAAAAAAGGTGGTGCACAAGCAATTTCGCTAAATAATGAGAGAGTAATTCCAACAACAGAAGTTGTATGTGCAGGTCCTACAATACGTGTTAACAGAAATAGGTATGCAGTACCTTTTGAGATTAAGGCTATTGGTGATC
>CAYXPB010000213.1:0-9329 GCA_964466645.1 uncultured Acetivibrio sp.
CTAATTCTAAACACTGCTGAAAAGGTATTGGTCCTCGGTCTCAAATGAGCTATCGTTCTCAAATACTCAAAAGTGTGCCTTTTTTTCTGCAACGGATACTCCGGTGTAGACATACCTTCAATTTCAATTTTGCTTGCCTTAAGCTCAAACGGTTGCTTAGCATTGGGAGTTTCAATGAGCGTTCCTTGCACAACTATGGATGAACCAACCGGTATTTTGGAAATCTCTTTAAAGTTAGATATATTTTGTTCTTCAAAAACTATCTGAAGGTTCTTAAAAAATGACCCGTCATTAATCTCAATAAAACCAAAGGTTTTTGAATCCCTTATGGTTTTTACCCAACCTGCAACAGTTATATCGTTGTTGATATAATCACTCGATTGTCTATACAAGCTTTTAATCATTATACTTTTCACACCTATTAACCCCTTTGTTTATTGATATTTTTCCTTTGATGGAATCAAAAAGAAAATGGCATCATAAAATCATTCAATATTTCGTGAGATTCTTTATTCAAAATTGCGCTTCTCACGAAATCGTGTACTTATAAATTGATAGCACAATAATTAAAGTACTATTAAATATTGTACACGAAATTTTACGAAATGCCACTATTATTATTCTAATTTATTCAATTTTTTATAACTTAGGTTGTTTCCAAAAAATCACTTTGCAATTTCTATATCAAAAACTTAAAATTATCTTATTATAATAATTTTATATTGGCCTTATCACAAACCTCTATCATTTCATCGGACCATATGGAAGCTTGCACTTCTCCAATATGAGCTTTCTTCAAGAAATACATACAGACTCTTGATTGTCCAATACCGCCTCCAATAGTATAAGGCAGTCTTTTTTCCAACAAACTTTTGTGGAATTTGAGACGTTTACGGTCTTCACACCCAGCTTCTTGAAGCTGTTTTACAAGAGATTCCTCATCGACTCTTATTCCCATAGACGAAATCTCAAACGCTCTGTTTAAAACAGGATACCACAAAATCAAATCACCGTTAAGCTCCCAATCATCATAGTCCGGGGCTCTTCCGTCATGTTTGATGCCTGATTTCAAAACACCACCTATTTTCAAAACAAATACAGCCTTTTTATCCTTTGCAATCATGTCTTCTCTTTCCTTTGGGGAAAGTGAAGGATACTTATCTTCGAGTTCTTGAGTAGTTATAAAAAATATATCCTCCGGTAAGATTTCCGGCACACTGGGATATTCGCTACAAACAAATTTCTCAGTTTGCTTAACTACTTCATAAATCTTTTTAACTGTATCCTTTAAAGTATCAATTTTTCTATCTTCCTTTTTAAGTACACGTTCCCAGTCCCACTGATCAACATATATAGAGTGAATGTTGTCTAGATCCTCATCCCTTCGAATGGCGTTCATATCAGTGTATAAGCCTTCTCCCACTTGAAAATTGTATTTTCCAAGTGCCATGCGCTTCCATTTGGCAAGAGAGTGTACAACTTCTACAGTATCTCCTCCAATTCCTTTTACTTCAAATGATACTGGTCTTTCTACACCATTAAGGTTATCATTCATACCTGTATCTGGTTTTACAAAAAGCGGAGCCGAAACGCGGCTTAAGTTTAATGCTTTTGCAAGTCCATTCTCAAAATTGTCTTTTATCTTCTTAATTGCTTCTTCAGTCTTTCTTACAGATAATATCGGATCATAATTTGAAGGTATTATCAGCAGATCTGTCATTTACATCTCCTCCTCAATATAGAGTTATTCCTTAGAGTATACATTATATCACGGTTTCCGTTCAATTACCACAAAAAGTTTTTTAACTAAAAGATTTTTTTGAAAATCAATCTTGCATTTTTCGAACATTCACATTAACACACCTTAACAACAGTTTGTTTATTTTTACATCACTTTATGTTAAAATAACATAGAAATAAAAATAAAACTACTTCGGAGAGTACAATGAAACCATTTTTAGATAATTTTATAGTTCTTCAGTCGATTTCTGTTGTTTTATCCTTATCAATGATTATATTCTTTCTTATTAGAAGCAAAAAGAACCATTTGCTCCTAAGTTATTTATTCTGCCAGACCCTTATTTTTGTATGGTCTACAGGTCAAATTTTTGTGGTATTCTCACAAAACGACACTACTATGAAGTTGTCAATGATATATGAATATACAGCAATTATATTTGTTTCCCTTTCATGGTTGATGTTTTGTCTTAACTATACCTATAACAGGCTTCTAGTCAAAAAGCGACTAATTACGTTATTATTTGTTCTACCCACTCTAATGTATTGTACATTAATAACGAATAATTTTCATCATTTATTTTTCAGTTCATTTAAATATGGCAAAGTTGTTTTCGGACCCTTTTTTTGGATACATGCCGCTATATCTTATATTTATATGATAGCAGGAGCAATTATCTTAATAAAATCTTCTGTGAGCAATTTAGGATATGCAAGGAATCAGTCCATTCTTCTTTTTATTGCATCCATTATTCCTTTTGCAGCTAACATCGTCTATCTCGCAAATAGACTCTTTAACCTTAACCTATTGAGTACCCGCTATGATATTACTCCTTTAAGTTTTTCACTTACACTTTTGTTCTTCGCAATAGCTACTTTTAAATACAGGTTTATGAATATTGTTCCTATTGCTTTCAGAAAAATCGTTCATAATTTGAACGAATCCATAGTTGTTATAGATAGTCTTAATAAAATCGACAACTACAACAAATCTTTCGGAGATTTTTTTGCAAAGGACAGTCAACTTAAAGTATACGACAATATAAATAAGCTTATTCGTTCACTTAAAGACAACATTATATATACTCCAGAAACGGAAAAACTTATAAACTCTATTAAATATGAAAAGGACACCAATACTTCTGGGGAATTAACTGTGCTCACCCCTGTGAGAAGATGCTTTCGTGTAAATATACAGCCCATTTTCGGGAGTAAAAGTGAGTATCTTGGAAGAATAATTATATTTAACGATATCACTGAATATAAAAACCTCCTAGATGAAGTTAATGAGAAAAATACCGAACTGTCTGCAATGAATGAACAACTTGCCGAATATGCTGAAACAGTGGAAGAACTTGCTGTAATAAAAGAACGAAACCGTTTTGCTAGAGATGTCCACGACACCCTCGGCCACACAATGACCCTCTTGATATCACTCCTCGAAGTAAGCAGTATAATGTGTAAACAAGATCCTGTAAAGACTGAAGAAAAGCTCTCTGAAGCACTTAAAGCTTCAAGAGACGGTCTTAGAGAGTTGCGAAGATCGATTAAAGGCCTTGGCCCCGAGGGGCTCGAAAACAAAGATCTTATAACTTCAATTAAAACTATGATTGACGACTTCAAGCCTTCCGGTATGGATATCGACTTCACATATGAAGGTTTTAATTCTTTTGCTTCTCCGAACTATTCAAAGGTAATCTTTAGAGTATGTCAAGAAGCACTTACAAATTCACTTCGCCATGGTAAGGCAAAACATGTTAATATTATATTAAAGCTTAAAGACAACAAAATTAAGATGTTTATATTTGATGACGGCTGTGGAAGTCCCGATATAAAAAAGGGTTTTGGACTTTCAGGCATGGAACAGAGAGTAAAAGATATAGATGGTAATATTGTATTTGGGTCAGACGGTGAAAGCGGATTTAATATTAGGCTTGAAATACCCGTAAAACATTATGAAGCTTAAAAACGAAAGGAATGGTACTTTTAAATGATAAAAGTTTTAATTGTTGACGATCAGGTTATACTTCGTGAAAGTCTCAAGTTTATAGTTGAACAGGACCCTGAAATAGATGTTGTCGGTCTTGCAGGCAATGGAAAAGAAGCTCTTAATCTTTGTAAAGAACTTGTCCCTGATGTTGTTCTAATGGATATAATGATGCCTGTTTGCAATGGTGTTGAGGGTACAAAGCTAATAAAGTCACAATTTAGGTCCATAAGAGTTATAATTCTAACTACCTTTAACGATGACGAAAACATATCAAAAGCCATAAAGAACGGTGCCGATGGATATGTTTTAAAGGACATAAAGCCAGACGAATTAATACTTGCCGTTAAAAGTGTTGCAAAAGGTTTTAGCATAATGCACCATACTGCTATGGATACTTTTGCAAAGCAAATTGATCATGAAAACGGAGCTAATCATCATAAGCAGGAATTTAAGCTAGATGTAAACCTGACTGATAGAGAACTTAGCATTATAGAACTGATTGTCGACGGAAAAAGCAACAAGGAGATAGCTGCAAAAATATTTATTACCGAAGGAAGCGTAAAAAATATTATTACAAGCATATTGGAAAAACTCCACTTAAAAGACCGCACGCAACTTGCTGTATTTGCAGTTAAAAATAACATAATATGACCTAAGTCACCCTCCCTTTTTAAAAAACATGACCATCGATTATTGTATCATGACTTGCGATATCTACAATCAAACTTTCAATCGGAGTAATATTAGACTATAAGATCAAACAACAATATTGACAGTTTAAAAAAATATTGCAATATATTTTGGAAGGGATGGTTTTAAATGAAAGATTTATTAAGAAAGCATTGGATAACACTTTTAGGTGCGATTTTTACCTTCATGGCTTTTTCCTATTCGTTCAAGTATGCAGTTGACAACGGCTGGATATCTGATGGGTTGAAAATTGGAATTGGAATAATGGCATCATCGGCCTTCATAGTTTTCGGTATTACGATGCAACAAAAGGGCAATAGCCTACTGAGCGAAATATTAAGCGGTCTTGGAGTTGCATTGCTCTACACCACCTTCTCTTTTGCAGGTATTTACTATAGTCTCTGGACACCTATGACGGTATTTTTAGCTATGATAGCGGTTACTCTTGCTCTATCAGTATACTCCTACAAGTTCAATTTCCGCATTCTTATGAACCTCTCCATTTTAGGAGCCCTCATATCACCTATAGTGATGAAATCGCAGGGAGATCAGGTCTTTACATTGTTCCTCTACTTACTTGTAATAAACTCAATATTCTTCTTTGTAAGTGTAAGTAAAGGATGGCTAGAACTCAGGTTAATTCCCTTCATAGGTACATGGGTGCTATTTAGTGTATACTACTTCTATTTTAACCCAGAAAGCTGGGTTGCACCTTTTAGGTATGCTGTGAGCGCATTCGTATTCTATATTGTCGGATTTTTGGTTTCCTCGTGGAGAGAACAGAAAAAGTTTGACGGCCTTAATCTCTATCTTGGAATTGCTAACGGTGCGATATTTGGGCTATGGGCCTTTGGAATTATGCACGATATAATAAGCTTTTCAATAATACTTGGAGGAATGGGATTAATATATTTATCAGCTGCAGTCATAACTTATTCAATAACCAAAAACAATTCTTTCCCTGTTATCGCAAATTTCACAGCTAGTATAATCCTTATCATAATTTCCGCCTCTGAAATCGGCTCAGGTTCAGCTTTTAAACCAATAATATCTGTTTTCATGTGGGTAGTTATTTCATTAATAGTTCTCATCTTCGGACAAACAAAAGGGAAAGATTACTTAAAGCTTACAGCAGCTATTATTTGGATTTTAACAGGAACATATTGGTATGGAGTAACCTGGTTTACACCAATTGGCGAATGGTTTAACACCTTTATACCTATACTAAATTGGTCAGGAATGTCTTGGGTAGTACTTGCTGTATTAGGTTTCTATTTCTCGCTTAAAGTTAAATTTGATTTTGCCAGTAAAGATCCTTTGGAAAGCGACAGAAAATTCATATCTAGTGCCTTTTCAATTGGAAGTCACCTTATAGTAGGCGGATTACTTACTTTCCAAATCGACAACCTTTGGAAGGAATATACTATTAAATCTTTTGACTTGTGGTTGACCCTATCTGTTACCTGGGGAATTTACGCACTGCTACTTTTCTTGTGGGGCGCTTACAGCAAACAATCCTTTTTCAGATGGTTTGGATCTGCGGTTTTAGTTCTTGTAGCTGTTAAGACCATATTCTATGATCTATCCGATTCAGAAATGATTTATAAGATACTCGCAATGTTCATACTTGCAATAATCACTTTTGCAATATCCTATATAAACAACCGATGGAAAAACGAACAGACATCTTCTAGCAAGGCACCTAGTGAACCCAAAATTGAAATCTACAGCGAAGAGGAAATTACATTTCCTCAAGTCGATCCAAACAAAGTCAACATTATTAAAGAAACCTGGGAGTAAAACTCTTCCTTGAATCTGTAAACTACGACAAAGGAAAATCACGGGGCATTTAGCCCGACACTCTTTCACTTAGTGTCAAACATGCAAAATACCAAACTCAAGGGCAAAACCCTGAGTTTGGTATTTATATACTACATTTTTAAGGTGCTGTGGTTATTTCAATATCTAATATTTTTATTGCAGTAACCGGCTTGTCGGACTGACCAACTTCAACTGCTGCAATTTTATCCACAATATCCATTCCTTCATAAATCTGCCCGAATACTGTATGCTTATCATCAAGCCATGGTGTTCCGCCAACTTCCTTATATTTAGCAATAACATCTTCTTTAAAATTATTAGCTTTCATATTACCTAGCAAATCTGCGGAAATTGTCTTTGCTGGAGCCTGAACAATAAAGAACTGGCTTCCATTGGTATTAGCTCCGCTGTTCGCCATCGAAAGCGCTCCTCTATAGTTGCGAACTTTCTCATTAAACTCATCTTCAAAAGGTTTGTTCCAGATACTCTCTCCTCCAATACCTGTTCCTAAAGGGTCTCCTCCCTGTATCATAAAATCTTTAATGACCCTGTGAAAAATCAAATTGTCATAATACCCATTCTGAGCGTGTTTAGTAAAATTCTCAACAGCCTTTGGTGCTTCATCAGGAAAAAATTTAATCTTTAAATCTCCCATACTTGTCTTCATAATGGCAATGGTCTCTCCCTTAGCAGGAGGTGCAAACTGATCGGTATCAGTTGTAGCGCTACTCCCCGGGTTTGTACTTTTTTTGCAACCTGCAAAAGATATCAGAATTGTCATACATACCAGTGTAATCAAAACTTTTTTCAGCATATTAATCCCCCATCTTTAGTCTTTTTTTGAAAAATAGTATAACATATAATAGCTGAAGCTGCAAACACTGTAAGAAATTCAGGCTAATTTTTTAAGCATTGCGCCAACTCCTCCCTTTAAATGCTGCAATAAAGATCCACTCTATAAGCCAAACGCTCATATAAACAAACATAATGTCAAAACAAACATTAAATAAAAATAAATGTTTGCTCAAATCCGCTTCACCGTCGCATATTATAGGAACAACAAATTGGATGATTCCGATAAACATTACAAGCAGAAACGTACCAAAATATATTTTTTCGGATGTTCTCTCTGCCTTCAAGTATTGAAAAGATAGTATAGCCGCATAAGCTGCAAAGAAGAGAAGCAGAAAAGAAAGCGAATGAGGCAGAAAATTCACTTTGAAGTCATTCCACATTCTAAAATAGCTCACTTCTTTTTTTGGTTTTTCAGCATAGGCCTTTTCATAATTTCCAAAACCCTGTATCAAGTTAAAAGCACTATCGGCTGTTATCTCTAATTTTTGAATATATCTTTGAGGGTGTCTAAAATAGAACAAAGCTACTTTGAAAGGACTTACTTTATTGTTGACCTCTTCTTGAAACACAGCGTCTTTAATGTTAATGGGATATTCCTGCATAAAATAATTAGTTCCTGCAAGCAAAGCATATTTCTTCTTTAATCCTAATTCTTCAAGATCCTCTTGAGGTGATTTTGAGTTTTTGAGTACTCCGTAAAAAACAGATTGATATTTATTACAAACTCTAAAAACACCTGGAATTGAAAAATAGGATGCAGCCGATGTAATGAATATTGCAACAACACATGTTACAATTACTTTTTTCCACTTTTTATCGTTTCTTAATCCCAAAAACAACAAACTAAATAGAGCAAAAACTATCCCTATAGGAATATTCTGAATTTTAGCACCAGTCAAAAAAATTACCGAAACATAAAAAGCAAAAAGAGCTAGAATATGAGGTCTTGTAGTTCTTGACAAATATATAGATATAGCTACTGTAAGAAGCAAAGATGTATATGATAGTGCTTCACCGTATAAAGAATTAAAATAGGATATGTAACCCAAATCAGTAAATATTATTACAGTAAGCAATATTGAAATAATATTTACTATAGGTACTGACTTTTTGTCATATTTAATTATAAGATATATAAACAAAAGAAACAAAAAACAATAAATAACTGCTAAAAACCTTATATCAAATACACTTTTGTTAAATAGTATCGTTGAGCTGATTAATTTAGCAAGAAGAACTAATATGACCTCGGATGAAAAATAGCCTACACCGTTTAGAAATGGGTAAGTTGAAATATACTCCCTGTTCACGAAATTAAAATATCTCTCGTTATAATCGGAAGTTTTGTATTTTAGACCTGTAGTGTTCATTATTCTCTCAAAATCACCATTGTCAGCTACACCTATAATAGGATTTATCAATAGCACTCCAATTAAGAAAACAGCAACAATTAACACAACCACTATTTCGAATTTGAATATTCTATTCCTCATTAAGTACCAACCGTTTTATATTTATATTTAAGCTTCCACTCAAATATAATATTTCCATAATCTCGAAGAGATATACCATTTCCATAGTTAAGAAAATAAGGATACTTCTTTTTAATCAACAAGAACGATGGTTACCCACAGCTTCATAACATCGGAAAGCAGAATTCTATCAACTTTTAGTTGGTACTCCTTTCCATCAACCTTTAGTATTCTTTTATCAATTACTCCTGCCACGAGATTTATATCAATGGTTTTAACCTCCTTTCCAAGTAGCTCCTTATACTTTTCCTTTATAGTCTTTTCTACTATTATTAAATCAAACTCTTCTTCATTAATTTTAGAAAGTTTAATATTAAGCTCAATCCCGCGCAGTATAAACTTCTTGTTGTTGATGGATTCCTGATACTTTTCAAGTTTCAAATTTTTCTCTTCAATATCACTTTCAAGGTATTTAATTCTTTCTATGTAAGCATCAATTCTATAACTGACAAGGGCACTTACAGCCGAGCAGCCCAAGACAACACCACACATGATTCCTGTTATCAATACAATTAAACAACTGAAATTTTTTATCTTTTTCATCTGAGCATTGACTCCCCGCATTTTTGAATGAGTCTGATAAAACCATAACCCATATTCGCGCCTACAACAGCTATAACTACATGCACAGCTTGTTTTATTATGGATCTTATTTCTCCTTTAAATATGCCCTTTTCAATAATTTCAAAGGAAGAGAAAGTTCC